>JANOYJ010000031.1:0-6711 GCA_031428815.1 Phyllobacterium sp. | reverse complement strand
GCAGATGTCAATTGTAGAATTCCTTTTGGTCGTGGCGCTTGGTTCGGCGGTAGGCGACGCCATGTTCTATCCTGATGTGCCGTTGCTCCATGCGCTACTTGTTATCACCTTAATCGTGGTGATTAACAAACTGATAGACATCGCTATGTGCGCCAATCCCCGCATCCGCCACTTCTTTGCTGGTCAAAGCATCGAAGTCATCCGTGAAGGGCGCATCAACCGCGACGCACTCGCCTTTCTGAAAGTCAGCCGCGACGAGCTTTTTGAAAACTTGCGTGAACGTGGCATATCTAATGTCGCGCGGGTCCAATACGGCTTTCTGGAACCATCGGGCGCATTCAGTTTTTTCCGGCAAAAAGGACGCGTCAAGGGACTTCAGATCATGCCCATTTGGGTCTCCGCCCCTGCGAAACCTCAGCCGGGCAAAGACAAGTCTGTCCGACCTGCCAATCTTGCGCGTGGGCCAGATCAGTCCAAGCTGTCGAACAAGCCATCGCAAAGGTTCTTCCGGAAATCACAAAACAGGAATGTCAAAACTACATCGTCAATGCAGGCTACGCGTCGTCTTAAGATGATCGCGCTTGTCGTGCTCCCCGCCGGAGGCGATTGGAATATTCCCATCCGAATTTCTCGGCCCAATGCCTCACCGTTTCATGGCTGACCTCAATGCCGCGCGCAGCGAGCATTTCCTCAACCATCCGCAAGCTCAGCGGAAACCGATAATAGAGCCAAACCACATAGGAGATCACTTCGGCAGGGAAGCGATGGCGACTGTGGAGGACATCTCGTGGCATGATCATCGAGACAAAATACCCAACACCAATTCAGCACTCGTTAAGCTGACGGTGCCTTAGCGAGAGTTCGCAGCACACGCCGTGCACAATTAGCTCTCAATCAGATTGGTTAGTGATTATATTTAAGGCACAAATCAGAAGTGCCTAAATTTTATTCAATATAGATAAACAAGTAATTTCAATGCTTTGAATGCCATCTTTGAATTGGCATGACCTTTGCTTTCCTCTTGCAGTGCACTATGCGCATCAACAGGAGAGGCAAATGATAAACAGACGCAGGTTTTTGAATGCGGTGTTGGCGGTCGGCGCAATGGCTGGAACTTCTCTGACTCCAAATTTCGCGGTGGCGCAGGAAGAAACGATAAAGGTGGGCGTTTTGCACTCCCTTTCCGGCACGATGGCTATCAGCGAAACCACGCTGAAAGACGCAATGCTGATGCTGATTGAACAGCAAAATGCCAAAGGCGGTTTGCTTGGCAAGAAGCTTGAAGCGGTTGTGGTCGACCCGGCATCGGATTGGCCGCTGTTTGCCGAAAAGGCACGTGAACTGATCGGCAAGGACAAGGTTTCAGCCGTGTTTGGCTGCTGGACATCGGTTTCCCGCAAATCCGTACTGCCGGTCTTCAAGGAACTGAACAGCGTTCTGTTCTATCCGGTGCAATATGAGGGCGAAGAAAGCGAACGCAACGTTTTTTATACCGGCGCCGCGCCAAACCAGCAGGCGATCCCGGCGGTCGATTACCTCATGAAGGATGAAAGCGTGAAGCGCTGGGTGCTGGCGGGCACCGACTATGTTTATCCGCGCACGACCAACAAGATCCTGGAAGCCTATCTTCTGGCCAAGGGTGTGGCCAAAGAAGACATCATGATCAATTACACGCCATTCGGCCATTCCGATTGGCAAACCATCGTTGCCGATATCAAGAAATTTGGCTCCGAAGGCAAAAAGACCGCCGTCGTCTCAACAATCAACGGCGATGCCAATGTGCCCTTCTACAAGGAACTCGGCAATGCGGGCGTCAAGGCTGAGGACATACCAGTGGTGGCCTTCTCTGTCGGCGAGGAAGAGTTGGCGGGTCTGGATACAACACCACTCGTCGGCCACCTCGCCGCCTGGAATTACTTCCAGTCGGTTGATGCACCAGCCAACGCCGAATTCATCAAGGCGTGGAAGGCCTTTACCAAGAACGACAAGCGCGTGACGAACGATCCGATGGAAGCGCATTTCATCGGCTTCAACATGTGGGTGAAAGCCGTTGAAGCCGCTGGCACGACCGACCCGGACAAGGTGATTGCCGCACTGCCAGGTGTTGAAGTTCCCAATCTGTCAGGCGGCATGTCAAAGATGCTGCCAAACCACCACATCACCAAACCCGTGCTGATCGGTGAAATCCAGGCCGATGGCCAATTCGAAACAGTCTGGAAAACGCCAGATCTGGTTGCCGGCGATGCCTGGTCCGACTTTCTGCCAGAATCAAAGCCGCTGGAAGCCGATTGGGTTTCGCTGAACTGCGGCAACTATAACACCGAGACCAAGGCGTGCCTTAGCGAGGTAGCGGCGCAGTAGACGTGTCTTAGTTGAGCGGGCGGGTTTCCTCCAAGACCCGCCCGGCGACTTATTTTCAAAGTGCCCTGTGGAACGTGTCGATGGCGTGCAGCTTTATGACCAGATTAATCATCATACTCGCAGCGTTCGTTTTCATGGCGGGCCAGAGCCTGGCCGGCGAAGTTGCCGTCCGGGCGGCAATTGCCAAACTTGCCGGGGGCAACGGTTATCAGTCGATCGAAGACGGAATTGCCGCGCTCGGCGCGACAGGTGATCCTGCTGCCGCCTTGTCGTTGAATGCGCTTTCAGACGGGCGCCTGGTCTTGAACAAGACCGACAACAAGATTTACGTGCTTGACGCAAGCGGCGCAAAGCTCCTTGATCCGGTCACCGGCGGCGCTGCGGGCGAAGCAGCTGGGGCAACACTCGAGAAACTCAAGATCAAGAACTCGATCCGCCGCAAGATCTCTGCTGCGCTCTCAGGAATGACCTTGCTCGCCAAGGACAGGAATGTGCGTCTCAGGGCGGTACAGACAATATTTACAAGTGCCGATGCCACACAGCTTGAGGCGCTGGAAAGCGCCATCGCCGTGGAGTCTGACAATGAGATCAAGATCCGCATGGCACAGGCGCGCGCGGCCATCACGCTCGCGACATCCAAGGATAAGGCCGCTCTGAAGGAGGCAATAGGCACGATTGCCATCCGCGCCGACCGCGAGGCGCTTAAGGTGCTGGGCAATGCCATCGGCAAAGTCGATGGTGAAACGGCGTCGCTCCTCGAAAGCTCGATTTCAGGCATCAATGGGAAGCTGAGGCTTTGGAACTTGGTACAAAACGTCTGGTATGGTCTGTCGCTATCTTCCGTCTTGTTGTTGGCTGCCATCGGCCTTGCCATCACCTTCGGCGTGATGGGTGTCATCAACATGGCGCATGGCGAGATGGTCATGCTGGGCGCCTACTCGACTTATGTAGTGCAGCAAGCATTCAATGCTTACCTTCCGTCCGCGGCGCCCTTTGCACTTCTGGCTGCATTGCCCGCTGCTTTTCTGGTTTCCGGTCTTGTCGGTGTGCTTATCGAGCGCAGCGTCATACGGCATCTTTACGGCCGCCCGCTTGAGACCCTGCTTGCGACCTGGGGCATCTCGCTCATTCTGCAGCAAGGCACCCGCAGCATTTTTGGGCCGACCAACAAGGAAGTCGTGACGCCACACTGGATGAGCGGATCGATGGAAATTGTGGCAGGTCTGTCACTGACCATGAACCGCCTGATCATCCTTTTGTTTGCCCTGACAGTATTTACCGCGCTCATGATCATGATGCGCAAATCCGCCATCGGCCTGCAGATGCGGGCTGTTACCCAGAACCGGGCGATGGCGAACGCAATGGGCATACGATCCCGTTGGGTGGATGCCATGACATTCGGCCTTGGCTCGGGCATAGCCGGCCTTGCTGGCGTTGCGTTGTCGCAGATCGACAATGTCAGTCCAAACCTTGGCCAGAGTTACATCATCGACTCGTTTTTGGTCGTGGTGTTCGGTGGCGTCGGCAATCTATGGGGCACGTTCGCTGGCGCGCTGACGCTCGGCATCGCCAACAAGTTTCTTGAGCCGTTCGCCGGCGCCGTGCTTGCCAAGATCTTCATCCTCGTTGCAGTCATCCTCTTCATCCAGAAGAAGCCGCGCGGACTGTTTGCGCTCAAAGGCCGTTGGGTCGACGCATGATCAATACGCCAACCTCGCCACTTTTTGGCCGCGCGGGCATCGTGTTTCTCGGCATACTCTGTGCCGTCGCAGGCATCGTGCCGGCGCTCAATCTGTTTGTCAGCCCCGCTTCGCCCTTGCACGTGCCAGACTACATCGTCACGCTCGTTGGCAAATATCTGTGTTACGCCCTGCTGGCGCTTTCCGTCGATCTGGTCTGGGGCTTTTGCGGCATCCTAAGCCTCGGGCATGGCGCATTTTTCGCGCTCGGCGGCTACGCGATTGGCATGTATATGATGCGTCAGATTGGCGCGCGCGGCGTCTATGGCAATGCCGCATTGCCGGACTTCATGGTGTTCCTCAATTGGAAAGAACTGCCTTGGTATTGGTACGGCTTTGACTTCTTCCCGTTCGCAGCATTGATGGTCCTTGTCGCACCCGGTCTCCTCGCCCTCGTGTTCGGATGGTTCGCCTTTCGCTCCCGCGTAACAGGCGTCTATCTGTCGATCATCACACAGGCCATGACTTTCGCCTTGCTGCTCGCCTTCTTTCGCAATGACATGGGCTTTGGCGGCAATAATGGCCTTACGGACTTCAAGGAAATCCTTGGCTACTCAATTCAGGTTCCGGGCACACGGGCTGTACTTTTCATCCTGTCCGCACTTGCGCTTGGTCTTTGTTTCGTCATCGCCCGCGTGATCGTGAACTCGAAGTTCGGGCGGGTGCTGGTCGGCATTCGCGATGCCGAATCACGCACACGCTTTTTGGGCTACCGCGTCGAGCACTACAAGCTCCTGATCTTCGTGGTTTCCGCCATCATGGCTGGCATTGCCGGTGCGCTTTATGTGCCGCAAGTCGGCATCATAAACCCCTCCGAGTTTTCACCGGAAAACTCCATCGAAACAGTCATCTGGACAGCGTTCGGCGGGCGCGGAACACTTTGGGGCGCGGCGCTTGGCGCCATTGTCATCAACGCGACGAAAAGTTGGGTCACAGGCGCCCTGCCGGAAATATGGCTGTTTGTGCTTGGCGGACTCTTTATCTTTGTGACGCTCTTCATGCCCAAAGGCTTGGCCGGCCTGTTCTCCGGATGGAGTCAAGTAAAGGCCAAGCGGCCCATCAAGATAGCTGCCTCATCACAGCCGGAGGCGGCCGAATGAGCACTTTGACGCGGCATGAATTCGCGGAAACACTCTTGTTTCTTGAAGGTGTTTCCATTTCCTTCGACGGTTTCAAAGCCCTGAATGATCTCAGTCTTGATGTTGGCAGCAACGAAATGCGCGCGATAATTGGCCCAAACGGCGCCGGCAAGACGACCATGATGGACGTGATCACCGGCAAGACCCGGCCGTATGAAGGGCGTGTCTTGTTCAAAAGCCTCGACCTGACGCACATGGACGAAGCCGCAATTGCCAATATCGGTATCGGCCGCAAATTCCAGAAGCCGACTGTCTTTGAAAGTCATACGGTTTGGGACAATCTGGAACTGGCACTGAAGTCGGACCGCTCCGCGCTTGCCTCGCTGGGCTGGCGATTGCGCGATGATGACTGCGACCGGATCATCACCACACTAGAGCGCGTCAACCTGAAGGCCGACTTCGCGCGGCTCGCCGGCAATCTCTCGCACGGCCAAAAACAGTGGCTCGAAATTGGAATGCTGTTGATGCAGGAGCCTGAACTTCTCCTTGTCGATGAACCTGTGGCAGGCATGACGGATGCCGAAACCGAAAAGACCGCAATGCTCTTGCGCGACATTGCCAAGACGAGATCTGTGGTTGTTGTCGAACATGACATGGATTTCATCAGAGCGCTTGATGTGCGGGTGACCGTACTGCACGAAGGCTCGGTTCTCGCCGAGGGCCGGCTCGAAAATGTGCAAAACAATCAGCGCGTCATCGACGTTTATTTGGGAAGATGAGAATGCTCCAGGTACAAGCAATCGACGTGTTTTATGGCGCCAGCCGCGCGCTGTCTGAAGTGTCGCTGCTCGCGGAAGCAGGCAAGGTTACCTGCGTTCTCGGGCGCAACGGTGTCGGAAAGACAAGCCTGATCCGCGCCATATCCGGCCTGCAGCCGATTAAGCATGGCAGTGTCGTGTTTAACGGACGTGACTTAACCAGACTCTCCACTGCCGAACGCGCCCGCTCTGGCATTGCGCTGGTGCCGCAGGGCCGCGAAATCTTCTCACAATTGACCGTCGAGGAAAATCTCAAGACCGGATTTGCCTGCCTGCCGCGTCACTCGCGCAGATTGCCGGAAGACATCTTTGAATTATTCCCGGTTCTCAAGGGCATGCTTCGCCGTCGCGGCGGCGACTTGTCGGGCGGGCAGCAGCAGCAGCTTGCCATCGCCCGTGCGCTTGTGACACAGCCAAAATTGCTGCTGCTTGATGAGCCAACCGAAGGCATCCAGCCCTCCATCATCAAGGACATTGAGCGCGTCATCGCCCAATTGCGGGACCGCGGCGGCATGGCCATTGTCTTGGTTGAGCAATATTTCGAGTTTGCTAAACGCCTCGCAGACAATTTCATTGTTCTAAACCGCGGCAAGGCGGTCCTGACCGGAGATCGCAAGGCGCTTGATGGCGCAGAAGTGAAGTCGCATCTTACGGTATAGTGGCCTCTGGCGCGTTTCATGCCGTGCCGCTAAGCTTCGGCCATGAGCGCAACAG
>JANOYJ010000030.1:0-4825 GCA_031428815.1 Phyllobacterium sp. | reverse complement strand
GTTGCATCAGCGCCCGGCGCTGCCCGTCCGGCAAATGCTACTCCAGCGCCGCAAGCACCGCGCCCTGCCGCCACCCGTCCCTCCAATCTCGGGATGGTTTTGAACGTCTTGTCCAATGACGAGATGGCCGCCCGTCGGCGTGCATTGGCCGGTGCCAATTTCCGCGACGATGATGAGCGTCGCCGTGTCGTCGATGAAGCCCGTCGCCGTAATTTGGACGAAGCCGTCCGCAAACGCGAAGCCGATGATTCCGCCCGCCGTCAGGCCGAGGAAGAAACGCGCATTAAGGCTGAAGCCGATTCCAAGCGCCGCGCGGAAGATGAAGCACGTCGCCGTACGCCGAATACAACAGACAACGCGACAACGAACGAACCGGTCGCCGGTCAGCGTAGCGCAGTGCGCCGTCCGATGTCAGATATGGACGATGCGCGTCCAAGCCGTGGCCCTGCAAACGCTCGTGGCCCTGCAGCATTTGCATCTTCCCGTGCCGCTGCCCCCAAGGCGGAAGTTCGTGTTCCCAAGACCAAGGTAGCCGAGCCCGATCATCGGCATAAGCTGACAGTCGTTACCGCGCTTACCAGTGACGAGTCCGATTCGCGCGCCCGCTCCATGGCAGCGACGCGTCGTCGTCAGGAAAAATTCAAGCGCTCGCAAATGCAGGAAGTGCGCGAAAAAGTGGCGCGCGAAGTCATCCTGCCTGAAACCATTTCCATTCAGGAATTGGCGCAGCGCATGACCGAACGCGCCGTCGACCTCGTCAAGTATCTGATGAAGCAGGGTCAGATGATGACCCCGGGCGATATTATTGATGCTGATCTGGCCGAAATCATCGCCGTCGAATTTGGACACACTGTTAAACGTGTTGCTGATTCAGACGTTGAAGAAGGCTTCTTTAACGTGATCGACGATCACGGCGACAAGAAATCCCGTGCGCCGGTTGTCACGATCATGGGCCATGTCGATCACGGCAAGACCTCGCTGCTCGATGCAATCCGAAAGACCAATGTGGTCTCCGGTGAAGCGGGCGGCATCACGCAGCATATCGGTGCTTATCAAATTGAGCGCAATGGCCATAAGATCACGTTCATCGATACACCCGGCCATGCCGCCTTTACCGCGATGCGTGCCCGTGGCGCGCAAGCGACGGACATTGCCATTCTGGTTGTGGCTGCTGATGATAGCGTCATGCCGCAAACGATTGAATCGATCAATCATGCGAAAGCCGCCGGTGTTCCGATTATCGTCGCGATCAACAAGGTTGATAAGCACGATTCTGACCCGCAAAAGGTTCGTACAGCCCTCTTGCAGCATGAAGTTTTTGTAGAATCGCTTGGTGGTGAAACGCTGGACGTTGAAGTTTCCGCCAAAACTGGCGCAGGTCTCGATAAGTTGCTCGAAGCGATTCTCCTCCAGTCAGAAGTTTTGGAGCTCACAGCCAATCCGGATCGTCCGGCCGAAGGTGTTGTCATTGAAGCCAAGCTCGACCGTGGTCGTGGTTCCGTGGCAACCGTGCTTATTCAGGCTGGTACGCTCAAGATTGGTGACATCATCGTTGCCGGTTCCGAATGGGGCCGGGTCCGCGCGCTGGTCACTGATAAGGGCGATCATGTGAAGGAAGCCGGACCATCGACACCGATTGAAGTGTTGGGTCTGCAAGGCCCGCCGCAGGCGGGTGATCGTCTGGCCGTTGTTGATAGCGAAGCCCGTGCGCGCGAAATCTCTGATTACCGCTCACACAAGGCCCGTGAAAAGGTCGTGGCCAAGCAGGCTGGTTCGCGCGGTTCGCTCGAGCAGATGATGACTCAATTGTCGTCTGCCGGAACCAAAGAATTCCCGCTGCTTATCAAGGGTGACGTGCAGGGTTCGATTGAAGCCATTGCCGGTGCGCTGGATAAAATTTCTACCGATGAAGTGCGCGCGCGCATCATTCACTCGGGCGCAGGTGCCATCACTGAATCCGACATTTCGCTGGCCTCGGCTTCGAATGCCGCGATTATCGGCTTTAACGTACGTGCCAATCCGCAAGCCCGCGACGCCGCTGCCAAGGAAGGCATCGAAATCCGCTATTACAACATCATCTATGATCTCACCGATGATGTGAAAGCCGCCATGTCCGGCCTCCTGTCGCCCGAACGTCGCGAGACATTCCTCGGTAATGCCGAAATCCTCGAAGTCTTCAACATCACCAAGGTCGGCAAGGTCGCCGGCTGTCGTGTCACCGACGGCAAGGTCGAGCGCGGCATGGGCGTGCGTCTTTTGCGCGACAACGTGGTTATCCACGAAGGCAAGCTCAAGACGCTCAAGCGCTTCAAGGACGAAGTCGGCGAAGTTCAGACTGGCCAGGAATGTGGCATGGCCTTCGAAGGATACGAAGACATCCGCGCCGGCGACGTCATCGAATGTTTCCGTGTCGAGAGCATCAAGCGGTCGTTGTAGAAACTCCTCTTGCCTCCCCCTACTGGGAAGGCATGAATACTGGGAACGCAGATGCCAGCCAAATCCTCTTCGAAAGGTCCGTCCCAGCGCATGCTGCGTGTCGGCGAAATGGTGCGCCATGCGCTGGTGCTGATTTTGCAGCGCGGGGAAATCATTGATCCGTTGATCGAAACAACGGTGATTTCGATTTCTGAAGTGCGCATGTCGTCGGACCTGACCCGCGCCACCGCCTTTGTCATGCCGCTCGGCATGCCGGATGCCGCGCCGGTCGTCGCTGCGCTTAACAAGCATACGCGCTTTATCCGTGGTGCTCTGGGTCCGGCTTTGCGCCAGCTGCGCTCCATGCCGATGATCCATTTCCTGCCCGATACAAGTTTCGACAATTTCAGCAAGATCGACACGCTTCTGCGCAAGCCCGAAGTCGTTCAGGATACGCAGCGCCCCATTATCAGCGTGTCTGAAGAGGAAGATGCGGACAAAGACGCATGAACCAGAGACGCAAGCGCCCTGAGCGTCCCGTTTCCGGCTGGCTGATTTTTGATAAACCGCATGGAATGGGCTCAACCGACGCCGTCTCACTGATCAAGCGCACCTTCCGCGCCGACAAGGCTGGTCACGCCGGAACGCTCGATCCCTTGGCGACAGGTGTTTTACCCATCGCCTTGGGCGAAGCGACCAAAACCGTCCCCTATCTGATGGATGAGCGCAAAACCTACGCCTTCTCAGTTACGTGGGGGCAGGAGCGCTCGACAGATGACCTAGAGGGCGAAGTGATTCAGAGTTCCGACAAGCGCCCGACGCTGTCCGACATTCACGCCATTCTCGGTCAGTTCACTGGCGTGATCGAACAAGTGCCGCCGCAATTCTCCGCCATTAAAATCAACGGCAACCGCGCCTATGATCTGGCCCGTGAGGGTGAGAAGGTCGACATCGCTGCGCGCGAAGTTGAAGTTTTCCGGCTCGAAATACTGTCCATGACAGACGCCAATTCAACCCGCTTTGACGTCGAGTGCGGCAAAGGCACCTATGTCCGTGCCTTCGCCCGCGACATGGGTCGCCTGCTCGGTTGCTATGGCCACATCTCGGACCTGCGCCGCACAAGCGTCGTCCCGTTCGATGAAGCCATGGCCGTGACCCAAGAGCAATTGACGGAGGCCGCACAGAAAATGGCGGCCAGCGTTGAAGCGCATCCTGAACTCGGTGCCTTATCAATTGAAGCTTTCGAGCCGCTTGATGCCTTGCTCAAAGCCCCCGAAACAGCGCTCGCTTCTTTGCCCCATGTCGCACTGAACGACGAAGCCGCGCAGCGCATCAGCATGGGCAATCCCGCCATCCTCCGTGGGCGTGATGCACCCGTCGAAGCGGATGCCGCTTATGCGATGAGCAAGGGCAAACTGCTGGCGATCGGCGAAATCCGGTTTGGCGAGTTCCATCCCAAACGCGTCTTTAAATAATCTGACTTTACCACGCGGCCTTTTCCACTAAGCTTGAGCCGTGTTGCGCCATTCTGGACGGAAATTGCCATGCGTATCCTGCTGCTCACCTTCGCGATTTCCCTCTCGCTCTCCACTGTCGCCCATACCTGCGGCGGTGCGCCTGTCTGCACGGTGATCGATCCGACTGGAACCCCGCTCAATGTGCGTTCCGGCCCAAACGGTAAAATCCTAAGCACACTGAAAAAAGGTGAACTGGTCGAGTTCAACGAGCATAAAGAAGTCAAAGGTAAGAAGTGGGCGCTTGTATCAAAATTCTCCGAAGCCTCAGGCTATGTCTTCGGCGCCTACCTCAAATGCCAAGGCTCTGACGCGCTTGGCGAAATCTGCACCGTCGCTGACCCGACCGGGACGCCGCTCAATATTCGTGCATCGCCCAATGGCGACATTTATGGCACATGGGACAACGGCATCCGCGTGCGCCCCTACGAGGAAGTCGTCGTTAAGAGCAAAAAATGGTATGGCGTTGAGCGCTTGGCTGAGGACAACACGATTGGCTGGGTATTCGATCCTTATCTAAAATGCGAAGAAGATGAAGGCTGACCGGGTTCTTCTGGTTGGAGAGTTCGTTCAGGAGTGGGCATGCCCGTCAGGCTTCGTAAGGCACTAAGAGATTTTCTAGACAACGAAGCAGCCGGGGGCATTGTCTTGATGCTCTCAGCCTTGCTTGCGCTTGTAATTGCAAACACAGCGCTTGCGCCGCTTTATTTTGAGTCTCTGCGTCTCAATTTAGGCGGCCTCTCGACCTTGCATTGGATCAACGATGCGCTGATGGCGGTGTTTTTTCTGGTTGTCGGCCTCGAGATTAAACGTGAGTTTGTTGGCGGCGAACTGTCGACTTGGCCGCAGCGGGCTCTTCCAGCCCTTGCGGCATTGGGCGGCATGGTTGTTCCCGC
>JANOYJ010000029.1:0-4614 GCA_031428815.1 Phyllobacterium sp. | reverse complement strand
CCCGACGCAATTGCGTGAGTTGCATATGCGCGTGAACTTGCCGAAGAAGGACTAACGGCTTGCAATTGGGCAGCTTGACTATTGCAGCCTAGAGCGCGAGCGCGCCGGTAATATCCGAGCCCGCCTTCCTCATTCCCAGCGCTACATTCAACGCCAGCACTTTTGCCAGGTGTTGCATTTCGGGTCATTGCGAGCTCCAAACGATTTGGTGATGCATTTTCCAAATGTCCGAATAAGTTCATTTATAGAACTCACTAAAACAGTTAGTTTAATAATGCAACTTGACTGGTCAAGCGATGAAAAGAACCACTTTCGCCGATATGCAGTGTTCCATGTCCCGCGCCTTGGAGGTGATTGGTGATTGGTGGACGCCGCTGATCATCCGCGATCTGTTCATCGGTGTGGCGCGGTTTGACCAATTGGTCGCAGACCTTGGCATTTCACGAAACCTGTTGACGGAGCGGCTGAAACTCTTGGAAGAAAACAAACTCGTGTCCAAACGCGCCTATTCAGAGAAACCGACGCGCTATGAATACGTGCTGACAGCGGCGGGCGCGGACCTTGTGCCTGTGCTCATGGCGTTGACGGCTTGGGGCGACAAATGGGTGCGGCCAGCTGAGGGCAAGCCGATGCTGTTCAAGCATCATACCTGCGGCAATGTCTTCTCACCGGAAATCACCTGTCCGCATTGCGCAGGCGCGGTGGACGCGACAACCGTGACGACGCTGCCTGGCCCCGGCGGACGCAAAAAGCGCGGCACGATGGTCATTGCCGAACTCCTCACCAAGGCACAGCAGGCTTCAGCCTAACATGAAAAAACCCGGCATCGCTGCCGGGCTTTGGCCTTCAAATAATGCTCTGGATTACTGATTTGCAGTAACCGTCACATTCAACTGCTTGATAAGCGCTTCCGGCGTTGTCGAGCCTGTTGCCATCAACAGAGCGAACGGCACGGGTGCGGGCGGCGCTGCCTTCACTTCAAGATTCTTCGGTGCATCGAGATAGGCCGAAACCGCCGCTGTGACTTTCGTCGAGAAGTCAGGATCTTTCAGCATTGCCAAGCCGAATGGCAGGATGCCCTTGGTCTGTGCAATAATGCCAGGACGGTCCACGCCAGACTGTTTGGCGGCATAGTCCAAGCCCTTGTTGGTGATGGACGCATCGTCGAAACGAATGGTCATGCCGATAAAGTTGAGCTGTTGCAAAAGACCGAGCATGGCAAGACCCTTGGCCGACTCATCTTGGCCTTCCATACTCTTGTTCATTTCCTGCAAGCCTTTGACCAGTGCAGGCGTGTATCCTGAGAGGTCAAACGTCACATTGAGTTTGCCGACATCAACGATGTTGTAAGCGCCTTCGGTGACAGTCATGCGACCGTCTTCCGGATTCCAAGAGCCCTTCATTTTGACGTCACCCGTCAGCTCTTTATAGCCGAATTCAGCGAGCGTTTTTTGTGCTTGCGGGTCCTCAATCTTGCTTAGGTCGCCCCAAAGACCATCAACAGAGGCCTCAAAGGCAAACGGTTTGCCTTCCTCATATGCGCTCATGCTTGCTGTCATGCTCTCCATACGGAACACTTCAGCGCCTTTGACGGAAACGTTGATCGGCTCAACATTGATGGCTTCATAGAGCCCGAGCGCCGCAATCGGGTCAGTTTCTTCGGCGTCAGGAATGAACAGACCTTCAATCGAAGCGCCGCCAAACTCCACTTTGTTACCTTCTTTTTCAATCGTTGTGGCAGGAGCAGCGATCGATCCGATTGTGTATCCACCGTCTTCTTCTTCGACGACGTCCTCAAGCACGACTTGCGCAATTTTGAAGGGTTCAGAGTCTGGAAATTTGACCGTGATGTCCTTCGCAACAACATTGTCACCGGCAACCTCCGTCGAGCCGATTGTCAGCGGGACGCCTTGCTTGGAGAACTGTGCAACGAGAGCGTCGGCAAGTGCCTTTCCGTCAACATCAGCCGAAGCAGGAGCGATAAGAAAGTATGAAATTGCGGTGGCCGACAAAAGGCCGATGCTAAGCCGTCTGGATGACATTGTGAAAACCTCATGTATTATTGATCTTACCCCAAGGGCAATGTTGCAGAAAATCCGGTTAAGGTCCACTCTGGACCGCAAAACGCGTAATTACGTTGAATGAATCGTTACGGCTAAATTACGGCGTGGATTGCACCGGTTAGCAGGTCTTGCTCCGAATCAAGTGACGCATTAACCGGATGCCATGTCAAAGAACGAAGTGCCACCGAAAAACGGTGACGAAAGGCCTGAAGGGGGCATCGAGCCGGTCGATTTGAAGACCGCGCTGGAGGAGCGTTATCTCGCTTATGCACTGTCCACGATCATGCACCGGGCGCTGCCGGACGTGCGCGATGGATTGAAGCCTGTGCACCGGCGCATCCTTCACGCGATGCGCGTTCTGCGGTTGACCCCTGATGCCGCGTTTACCAAATGTGCCCGCATCGTCGGCGACGTGCTTGGCAAGTTTCACCCGCATGGTGACCAGTCGGTCTACGACGCGCTGGTGCGCATGGCGCAGGATTTCGCGCAGCGTTATCCGCTGGTGGATGGCCAAGGCAATTTTGGTAATATTGACGGTGATAATGCGGCGGCCTATCGCTACACCGAAGCGCGGATGACGGAAGTCTCATCGCTTATCCTAGAGGGCATCACCGAAGACGCCGTCGATTTCCGTCCGACTTACAATGAGGAAGACGAAGAACCGACCGTTCTACCCGGCAATTTCCCTAATCTTCTCGCCAATGGCTCCAGCGGCATCGCGGTCGGCATGGCGACCAGCATTCCGCCGCATAATGTTGCTGAACTTTGCGATGCAGCTTTGCTTCTCATCGATAATCCAAAAGCGGAAACCGCTGATCTCCTGCAATTTGTCCAAGGCCCGGATTTCCCGACCGGCGGCATTATCGTCGAAGACAAGGTGTCGATGCGCGAAGCCTATGAGACCGGGCGCGGCGGTTTCCGGCTTCGGGCGCGATGGCAATTGGAAGATCAGGGCAGGGGCACCTGGGTTATTGTCGTCACCGAAATTCCTTATCAGGTGCAAAAGTCCAAGCTGATCGAAAAGATCGCCGAGCTCTTTCTCGCCAAAAAATTGCCGCTGCTTGACGACATCCGCGATGAATCCGCAGAAGATTTACGCGTTGTCATCGTCCCAAAAAGCCGGACCGTTGCGCCCGAACTTTTGATGGAATCGCTCTACAAACTTTCCGAACTTGAGCTGCGTTTCCCGCTCAATATGAACGTCCTGTCGCGCGGCAAAGTACCGAATGTTTTGTCGCTGAAACAGGTCTTGCAAGAATGGCTTGACCATCGGCGCGACGTTTTGATCCGCCGTTCAAAGTTTCGCCTCGGTGAAATTGACCAGCGTCTGGAACTCTTGGGCGGCTATCTTGTTGCCTATCTCAACATTGACGAAGTCATCCGCATCATTCGCGAAGAGGACGAGCCAAAGCCGGTGATGATCGCCCGGTTCGGTATCACGGACGTTCAGGCGGAAGCGATTTTGAATCTTCGCCTGCGGGCGCTACGCAAACTCGAAGAATTCGAAATTCGCAAAGAGTTCGATGCGCTGACCTTGGAAAAGGACGGCATTGAAAAGCTGCTGGGCTCCGAAGCGCGTCAATGGAAAACCGTCGCTTGGCAGGTGGCGCAAGTGCGCGAGAAATATGGTCCGGCAACCAAACTTGGCAAGCGCCGCACCACTTTTGGTGAAGCGACCGACCACGCGCATGAAGACATGCAGACTGCAATGATCGAGCGCGAGCCGGTGACGGTTGTCATTTCTGAAAAAGGCTGGTTGCGCGCTATGAAGGGGCATTTGACGGACTATGCCGCCTTGCAATTCAAGGAAGGCGACAAGCTCAAACTTGCCTTCAATGCGCAAACCACAGACCGCATTTTGGTCTTCACCACCAATGGCAAATTCTTCCTCATCGGTGCCGACCGCCTGCCCGGTGGTCGCGGCCACGGCGAACCCATCCGCATCATTGTGGATCTCGAAAACGATGCTGACATTGTCACCGCCTTCGTTCACGACCCGAACCGCAAGCTATTGCTCGTCTCACATGAGGGCTATGGCTTCATCGTGCCGGAAGCCGAAACCGGGGCCAATACCCGCAAGGGCAAGCAGGTGATGAATGTCAAAACGCCGGATGAGGCGAAACTCTGCCTGACGGTGAGCGGTGACAGTGTGGCGATTGTCGGTGAAAACCGCAAATTGTTGGTGTTCCCGCTGGCCGAAGTACCCGAAATGGCCCGAGGCAAGGGTGTGCGCTTGCAACGGTACAAAGATGGCGGTGTGATTGATCTGAAGACGTTTGCCATGGCGGAAGGTCTCTCATGGCAGGATTCGGGCGGACGGATTTTTACGCGCAGCAAGGACGAATTGTTGGAATGGATCGGTTCGCGCGCTTCGGCGGGTAGGGCTGTGCCCAAGGGTTTCCCGAGAACAGGCAAGTTCAGCTAGAGTAACGCTCCCGCCATAATGTCGCACGGCCACATAGTCCTTGACTGCGAACGTTCATTCGCATATTAAAAAAGAACGAACGTTCGCTCTTGCTGTGTGTCAAAATGGAACTTGATCTCCAATCCT
>JANOYJ010000028.1:0-2083 GCA_031428815.1 Phyllobacterium sp. | reverse complement strand
CCCAGAAACATCGGGCTTCCCGATGTAGAACACCCGGAAAGCGCCGCCGCGCCCAGCATTATCAGTCCAGAAATCAGATTTTTCCCACGCATGATCGTCCCTGCCAAGAATGTACCACCACTTGAGAATTTCATAGAATGAGAGGCGTTAAGGCTTGAATAAGCACGTTTGTTCCGATGGCGTTAAGAATTTCAATATGCCGCCTGATTCAAGTACGGTTGCTTCGAGCAGCATCATATGATAGAGACAACATATGATACAAAAGGCATCAATAATCGAGCACCGTCGACTTGATTTAGAGAATGGCCTAATCGTGGAAATCAAGATTTGGAAGCTGCCGGCTTCGACGGATGAACGCCCACACGGGCTGAAGTACTCACTGTTTTTTGGTCGGAATGGCCAGCGCATCGTGGGCTACGACAATGAGGCGGGCAAAGGCGATCACCGCCACTATCGAACCAAAGAAGAGCCGTACAAATTCATATCGATGGAACAGTTGCTGGTAGATTTTTGGACTGACGTTAAAAGTGAGGACATGCAAAATGAGTGAAGTGAAAATCCTTGTGGAAAGTTCTGATTCATTCTTTCAGGCCGCTCTGAAAATGGCTCGAAAGCTTGATCGAGGTGATTACTCTCAAAGCCCCGCCTCAGTTTCTTTCACAAGCATGGAACAGTTGCTGAAAGTCTTGACGCCCAACCGTTGGGCTCTGCTGCGCTCCTTGAAGAAGTCTGGCGCATCGTCAGTGCGCGCGCTCTCAGCCGCACTAACCCGCGACTATCGCGGTGTGCACGCTGACGTCGCAGCTTTGCTGAACGCGGGTCTGATTGAGCGTCAAGACGATGGAAGGGTACTTGTGCCTTGGTCGCGCATCACTGCCGAGATGGATGTGGAAATGGCCGCCTAGCACTTATGCCCATCATCCTCCCTCCCCGCTCCAATCCCCTCATCGACGGTCGCCAATCAGAGCGTGCTTTGACTGTGCGGCGCGGGGTGCAACGGTTGTTTTGGTCGCTGGGGCATTCCATGCTGGCGGAGATGCCGCTGACAAGCGGGCGGCGGGCGGATATTATCGCGCTGACGCAAAAGGGCGAGTTTTGGATTGTCGAGATTAAGTCCTCCATCGAGGATTTTCGCGTCGACACGAAGTGGCCGGATTACCGCCAGCATTGCGACCGGTTATTCTTTGCAACCCTGCCCGATGTACCAGCGGCGATTTTTCCAAAAGATTGCGGGTTTATTCTATCGGACGGTTATGGCGCGGAGATCATCCGCGAAGCGCCGCATGAACCGCTTGCGGGAGCAACGCGCAAGGCGCTGACGTTGCGCTACGCACGGCTTGGGGCAGACCGGCTGACATTGGCCGAACTGGCTGGCGTGGAAATTCCGGACGTTCCGGAAGACCAGGAATAGCGAAGTTTGAACGGTCAGCGCTGAGGCTGAAAAGACCAGTAACTATTTCGGCGCACGCTTGGCCAGTATCCGCTGCAAGGTCCGGCGGTGCATGTTGAGGCGGCGGGCGGTTTCTGAAACGTTGCGTTCGCAGATTTCATAAACACGCTGGATATGCTCCCAGCGAACGCGATCCGCTGACATCGGATTTTCCGGCAGTTCGGCTTTCTCGTCACCCTTGCGGGTCAGCGCGAAGAACACTTCATCGGCATCAGCGGGCTTGGCGAGATAATCTACCGCGCCGAGTTTTACCGCCGTAACAGCGGTTGCGATATTGCCATAGCCGGTCAGCACAATGATCCGCGCATCGGGGCGCTTTTCGCGAATGGACTCGATGATTGTCAGACCATTGCCATCACCAAGCCGCAAATCCACCACGGCGAAAGCCGGCGGCAAAGCGCGGGCGGAGGCGACGCCGGTTTCGACACTGTCAGCCATGCGCACATCAAATCCACGCGCCTCCATGGCCCGCGACAGGCGCGTCAGGAACGGTTTATCGTCGTCCACCAGCAAGAGGCTGCGGTCCGGGCCGATCTTTTCAAGGTCGATAGCGTGAACTTCGGTCATTACAACTTCCATATAGGGCGATTTTCGAAAGTCACATACCCGAAATCACACATTTCCAACATCCAT
>JANOYJ010000027.1:0-10589 GCA_031428815.1 Phyllobacterium sp. | reverse complement strand
TGAAGTGCAAATGCCCTAAATGTGGTGAAGGTAAACTGTTTCGTGCCTTTATTAAGCCCGTCGATTCTTGCACGGAATGCGGCGAGGATTTCACCCCGCAACGCGCTGATGACCTTCCCGCCTATATCGTGGTGGTTATTGTCGGGCACTTCATGGTCGGTGGATTTCTCTCAACGGAAATGATGTTCGCTCTGTCTAGTTGGACACATTTGGCCATTTGGGTGCCGGTAACGATCCTAAGCTCACTCTTGATGCTACAACCCGTCAAAGGCGGCGTCATTGGCTTGCAATGGGCGCTGCGCATGCACGGTTTCAGCGGTCACGATGACCGCCCCGCCGATCCGCTACCGCCGCTTCATTCTGATAAGTGATGCTCGATGATCCGTCGCCAACGGATGAATTGACCACGGCAAAGCACCGGCCGTCCAAACCCAAGCGCTCGGCCTCACTCATTCTGATTGACCGGCAAGGTTCAGCGCCTCGATTGTTGCTTGGTCGTCGCGATTCAAGCCAGAAGTTCATGCCGGACAAGTATGTATTTCCCGGTGGAAAGACCGACCGTCACGATCATCGCATGACTGTTGTCGCGGACCTTCAAGATTCGGACCGGCAGCGCCTGATGTCGGCGCTTGGTTCAAGAGCCAGCCATGCCAAAGCCCGCTCGATAGCCCTTTCCGCGATAAGGGAAACGCAGGAAGAGACGGGACTGCTACTGGGCGCTCACCACTCCGTACCCATTAGCGCTGTCGGTTGGTCTGCCTTCACGACCAATAGTCTTGCCCCCGATCTCTCGTTGTTTCGTCTCATTGCCCGCGCCGTCACACCGCCGATTTACCGCCATCGCTACGACACGCATTTCTTTGCGACCTTTCGCGATCAGAGCTTGCATGAAGCGCACTCGCGCCTGACCCCGTCAGATGAATTACTCGACCCGGATTGGTTCACGTTCCAACAGGCAAAAAAATTGGACCTGCCCGAGATCACCCGCACGATCCTACATGATATCGAAACACGGCTGATGTCTGATCCAGATCTTAGCGGCGATTCGCTCATTCCGTATTACGCGATGAGCCGTGGGAAAATGCTCAGGAAGTTGGTTTAGGTCTCATGCCGTTCGAACACACTCCGCAAGCGCCCGACGAGGTTCTGAACCTTCGCGCTGTCATAGCGGCGATTGCTGCGATCAGCGTTGTTGGCATAGCGCTGGGGCTTGGCATTCCATTGCTCAGCATCGTGATGGAGAACCGGGGCTATTCCGCAAGCCTGATCGGTACAAACACCGCCATTGCCGGTCTTGCCTCGCTCATTGCGGCACCGTTCGCCACGCCCATCGCCTCACGATTTGGCGTAGTGCAAACAATCTTCATCTCCATAATGGTCGGCGCATTCTCATTCATCGCCTTCTACTTCTTTGAGAGCTTTCTTCTCTGGGGCGTGTTCCGTTTCATTCTGCACTTTGCAATGACATTGTTGTTCATCCTATCGGAGTTTTGGATAAGCATATCTGCGCCACCTTCAAAGCGGGGGTTGATGCTTGGTATTTACGCGACCGTGCTCTCGCTCGGCTTTGCCGTCGGCCCTTGGCTGTTTTCGCAGGTTGGAAGCGCTGGACTGACGCCGTTTGTGCTTGGCTTTGGCATTATTATTTTGGCACTGATCCCGCTGGTGCTCGCTTGGAAAGAAAGTCCGAATATTGCAGGCGAAAAGCACTCAAGTTTCGTGCCCTTCCTGTTTGCCGTGCCAACCGCAACCGCAGCCGTGCTCGTGTTCGGCGCGGTCGAGACCGGCGGTTTTTCATTGCTTCCTGTGTATGGAACCAGACTCGGTTACTCAGAGTCTGACTCGGCCATGCTCTTGACGGTCATTGGTCTTGGTAATGTGCTGATGCAAATTCCCATCGGTCTTCTAAGCGACCGGGTCCGCGACAAACGCTATCTTCTGCTCGCTCTGGCGCTGTTCGGTCTCATTGGCGTCATGAGCATGACGCTGGTGGCAGGTAACTGGCGATGGTTCGCCATCGTGCTTTTTCTCTGGGGCGGTGCCATAGCAGGTCTTTATACTGTTGGATTAGCCCATCTCGGCTCGCGCCTCACCGGACGCGATTTAGCGTCGGCCAATGCGGCGTTTATCTTCTGCTATGCCATCGGCATGTTGCTCGGGCCGCAACTGATCGGCGTCGGCATGGATTGGGTCGGGCCGAACGGCTTTTCCTATGCTTTAGCGTTATTTTTCCTCTTTTACATCGCGCTTTCGCTGCAACGCATTATCTTTGTGAAGCGGCGGGGTTGACTTTGCGTGCCGCATCAATAGTGTCCGGCCAAATTTCCAAGGGCTTGAGCCTTCGGTCTCCATCTCAGATATAGGTATAAAAATGGCCAAAGCCGCTTCGATTAAAATCAAACTTCTGTCGACCGCCAATACCGGTTTCTTCTATGTTACCAAGAAGAATAGCCGCACGATGACCGAGAAGATGAGCATGAGCAAATACGATCCAGTCGTTCGCAAGCATGTTGATTTCAAGGAAACCAAAATCAAATAAGCCAAACGCTATTTGATGATTGAAGAGCCGCTTTCGAGCGGCTTTTTTGTTGGAAAATTACTTTGCAAGAGAAGTGGGGTCGGTCGGCGGATTTCTGCTGGACGAGGTGACCTAACGGGAATCTCACCGACCGACAACCCCATGACCCAGGAGATGCGGCGGACCTGAGCACCATGGGGGTAAATGCCGGTGGCTAAACGCTACGCGCCGCAGACACTGGATATAGTGTTGCGCAGAATTGAACCCGAATCAAGCCCGCACGCCTGAAGAGTTTCAATTAGAATCAACGATATTACGCAGCTTTTTGAACGACGCGGTTGCGGCCCAAGTTTTTAGCCTCATACAAGGCAATGTCGGCGCGTTTCGCGAGCCTAGATAATGTGTCTGAACCTCCCTCAAGGCTGGCAATACCGACGGACACGGTCACGGGAACAGTACGGCCATCGGGCAACACAAATGACTTTTCAGCCACCGCCGCACGAACGCGCTCGGCGACGCGGCCCGCAACTTCAGGATCGGTATCCGGCATAACGACAACAAATTCCTCGCCGCCGTATCGGCTGACCAAATCGGCCCCACGTACCTGTCGGCGCAAAAGATTGGAAAATTCGCGCAGGACCACGTCACCGCCATCGTGACCGAATGTATCATTGATGGTTTTGAACTTGTCCAAGTCGGCGATCATATAAGACAATGGCCGCCCGCGCGACACGGCACGCTCGAACAATATCTCAAGATGGGTCTCAAGATATCGTCGGTTATGAAGACCGGTCAGTCCGTCCGTGACTGCCATCTCGATGGTTTGCACCACGCTTTGGCGTAAAGCATCGTTGAACCGTTTGCGGCGCACCTGCGTGCGAATGCGCGCAATCAGTTCCTGCGGGTCGACGGGGCGCACGACATAATCGTTGACGCCAAGTTCTAGCGCACGGGAAATCCGTTCATCTTCGCCTTGTTCCGCGATCAAGAGGATCGGCAGAAACCGGGTGCGGTCGAGAGAGCGGAGCTGCGAGCAAATTCGAAGTGGATCAAAATTGGCAAAAGCGGTCGCCAGCAATACGCAATCGTAATTTTTTTCTACTGCCTGAAAGAAGCCAACCTGCGGGTCAGACGCGACGTCAAGATCGCATTCATTGCGCAAGGTTTTTTTCATGCGCTCGACCGAACCGGACCGCTCATCAATCAACAAGAGTTTCGCGCGCGCGCTGCTTACTGTGGCGTTGCCGCCCAACAATTCATCGATACCAATCGATCGCGTGGTTTCGGCACGAAGGCGTAATTCGTCAGTGAGTGTCTTTAACCGCACAAGGCTTTTGACCCGCGACATCAGCTGCAAATCATTAACCGGCTTGGTGAGGAAATCATCGGCACCCGCTTCCAGCCCGCGAATGCGATCTGCCGGTTGATCGAGCGCAGTCACAATAACCACCGGAATATGGGTGGTGATCGGATTGGCTTTCAACCTCGTGCATACTTCGAACCCGTCCATGCCCGGCATCATGATGTCGAGCAGAATGAGATCAACTCCGCCTTCATCGCAGATCGCCAAAGCATCGTCGCCATTAAGGGCGGTAATCACTTGAAAATATTCGGCAGTCAATCGTGCCTCAAGCAGCTTCACATTGGCCGGGATGTCATCAACAACTAAAATACGCGCTGTCACTTTTACTCTCCTGCCCCGCCGTTTAGGCGTCGCCCAAATAGGACTTGATCGTCTCAATAAAGTTCTTCACCGAAATTGGCTTCGAGATATAGGCCTCGCACCCGCCCTGACGGATGCGCTCTTCATCGCCCTTCATGGCAAAGGCTGTGACGGCAATTACCGGAATAACCCGCAATTTATCGTCTTCCTTCAGCCATTTAGTCACTTCAAGTCCCGAAACTTCCGGCAGTTGAATGTCCATTAGAATGAGGTCCGGTCTATGCGCCCGCGCCAAATCCAAGGCTTCCAGACCATTGCGGGTACGGATAGTCTCATACCCCGACCCTTCGATCAGGTCGCGGAAGAGCTTCATGTTCAGCTCATTATCTTCCACGATCAAGACGCGCTTGGCCATGTCACCTTCCTGATTTGCCAGCCGGAAGCACGCTTCCAAGCTAAAACTATTGACACACCATACGCGGACTTGATTGACAAAAGGCAAAGACGAAGCGCAAAACTTTCAACACGCGAGCGCGACAGTAAGGAACAAAAACTTGGTTAATTCGGGCACAAAACCATCGGTAAAGCTGTCAGAGGACGCCGCTCAATCGCTGGCGATTGAGGCGCTTTCTTATCTCTCCAACACACCCGAACTCATGCAACGCTTTCTATCGCTTACCGGCATCGAAGCCTCAGATATTCGTCGGGCTGCGCAAGCACCGCAGTTTTTTGCGGGTGTCCTGAAGTTTTTTCTCGCGCACGAACCAACCTTGCTTGCATTTTGCGACGCAACTGACACACCTCCACTGCACGTTGCCATTGCCCTCAACGCCCTGCCCGGCGGTATTGATTACTCCGAGTAGCGAGGTCGGCGGCGTCACATGCAAAAATCTGTGTCCCGGCATGGCGTGACCAACTAAATTCGGTGGCAGAATCTCGTTGTTCCATTTATGTTCCATTCATGAGCGAAGTTGTCAATCGGCTGCCCTTTGGTTTTTGCCGTGATTGCCTGACAAAACAGGTTTCCGCGCAGCGCCGCTGTTCGTCTTGCGGTAGCCCCCGGCTCGCGATTCATGACGAACTTGACCAGCTCTCCATTGCCCATATCGATTGCGATGCCTTCTATGCCTCGGTGGAAAAGCGCGACAATCCAGACCTCGCCGACAAGCCTGTCATCATCGGCGGCGGAAAGCGCGGCGTCGTCTCCACCGCCTGTTATGTCGCCCGCATCCATGGCGTCAAATCCGCCATGCCAATGTTTACGGCGCTGAAGCTCTGCCCGGAAGCAGTCGTCGTGCGCCCCGATATGGAAAAATACGTCAAAGTCGGACGGGAAATCCGCACGCTGATGCTGTCGCTTACCCCCTTAGTCGAGCCGATCTCCATTGATGAAGCTTTTCTCGATCTTTCAGGTACTGAGCTACTACACCATGATGCGCCTGCTTTTGTTTTGGCAAGGCTCGCGAAGCGCATCGAGATGGAAATTGGTGTGACCGTTTCTGTCGGCCTGTCTTACTGCAAATTCCTCGCGAAAATGGCGTCGGACATGGAGAAGCCGCGAGGCTTTTCAGTCATCGGGCAAGCGGAGGCCCTGGTCTTCCTCGCCGCCCAGCCGGTATCAAAAATCTGGGGTGTGGGGAAAGCCTTCAACGAAACGCTCGCCCGCGACAATATCCACACCATTGCGCAATTGCAGACAATGGACGAGACACGGCTGATGAAAGCCTATGGCACAATGGGCCAGCGCCTTTTTCGCCTGTCGCGCGGTCTGGACACGCGACGGGTCAATGCCGAACATGAATTGAAGACGGTTTCATCAGAGACGACATTCTTCGAAGACATTAGCAAGTTTGACGATCTCGCCCCGATTCTGCGCAAGCTTTCCGAAAATGTCTCACGCCGTCTAAAAAAGGGTGGTCATTCTGGGCGAACGGTGGTGCTCAAGCTCAAATCGCATGATTTCAAGCTGCGTACCCGCAACCGTGCGCTTTCCGATCCGACGCAACTCGCCGACCGCATTTTTCATACTGGGCTTTCATTGCTCGAAAAAGAAATCGACGGCACTAAATACCGGCTAATCGGCATCGGCGTTGCGGATCTGTCCGACCCCGGTCGCGCCGACCCGATGGACCTCATAGACATCCAAGCCACCAAACGGGCCAAAGTAGAGGGCGCGATGGACAAAGTCAGAGAGAAGTACGGAGTGAAGGCTCTGGAGACGGGCTATACCTTTTCCAAGCATAAGCCTGTTGAGAAAGAAAAAGATGACGTCGATAGAATCTAAACCAATTCCACATCCACCACGCCCGGCACCGCTTTCATCGCGGCGGCGGTTTGGGGAGAAAGTTTGTAGCGGTCGGGCAATTCAATTTCGATCTCGCGCTTGCCCATTTCTTGAATGAGAATGAAGCTCACCTGCCCGTCACCGCGCGCGGTGAGGAACGGCGTCAGCGCTTTCATCGGTGCAGCATCGCGCACAAAAATTCGCAGGGATTTTTGAATGCGGCTTGCCTCCTCCTCCAGCGAATGAATGGTGGAGATGCGCAGGCTAATACCCTCAGCGCGATCTTCTGCGGCGGCTGTGATGACGAACGAGTGGCCGACTTCGAGCATGTCACGGTATTCAGCAAGACCTTCCGAGAACAACACGCCTTCAAACTGGCCGGTTGAATCTGAGAATTGGATAATGCCCATCTTGTTGCCGGTGCGCGTGCGGCGCTCTTGCTTGCTGACCACGGTGCCGGCCAATCGGCCCGCTGCGGCCCCGCGTTTGACGGCGAGCGAGAAATCCGCCCACGTTTGAATGCGCATTTTTTGCAAGACGCTCTTATATTCATCCAGCGGATGGGCGGAGAGATAGAAACCCGCCGCCTGGTGCTCACGCAGCAGCTTCTCCGACGGGAGCCAAGGCGTGGCTTGAGGCAAGACCAGCTTTTCCTGTGCACCGCCTGCCATCGAGCCGAAAATATCTGCCTGCCCACTGGCGCTTTCCGCCTGCAAGCGCTGCGAAAGTCCGAGCATACGCTCGGAACCGGCAGACAAAACCGCGCGATCCAAACCGAAGCAGTCCAGCGCGCCGGCATTGACAAGGCTTTCCAGGACACGACGATTGACCACTTTCGGGTCAATGCGGATACAAAAATCCTCTATGCTTTTGAACGGTTTTTCACCACGCACCGCCGCAATATGCTCCGCTGCGGCCTCACCAACACCCTTCAAAGCATTCAGTGAGTAGAAGATACGATTTTCGCCGACTTCAAAAATCCGATGCGAGGTCTGAACCGAGGGTAGAACGACCTCTATGCCAATGCGCAAAGCATCTTGGCGGAAATCGTTCAACTTGTCGGCGTTGATCATGTCATAGGTCATTGAGGCCGCGAGGAACTCGACCGGATAATGCGCCTTAAGATAAGCGGTCTGATAAGACACGACGGCGTAGGCCGCGGCATGAGACTTGTTGAACCCGTAGTCAGCAAATTTCGCCAGAAGATCGAAAATCGTGTTGGCACGGGACTTGTCGATACCGTTCCGCTCGGCTCCGCGCACGAAATCCTCGCGCTTCTGCGCCATTTCCTTCTGGTCTTTTTTACCCATGGCGCGCCGCAAGATGTCTGCATCGCCCAGCGTAAAGCCGGCAAGGATCTGCGCCACCTGCATCACCTGTTCCTGATAAACAATGACGCCTTGGGTTTCGGCCAAAATGCTGTCGATCATGGGATGGATCGACGCGATCTCTTCTTCCTTGTGTTTGCGCGCGTTATAGGTCGGGATGTTTTCCATCGGACCCGGGCGGTAGAGCGCTACGAGCGCAATAATGTCCTCAATCCGGTCAGGCCGCATGCCGAGCAGCGCCTTTCGCATACCCGCGCTTTCCAACTGAAAGATGCCGATAGTTTCGCCCCGCGACAGCATTTCATAAGTTTTGGTATCGTCAAACGGCAAACGGGAGATATCGACTTCAATGCCGCGACGGCGGATGAAATCGACCGCTTGCTTCAGGACAGTAAGTGTTTTCAGGCCAAGAAAGTCGAACTTGACGAGCCCGGCATATTCGACGCCCTTCATATTATATTGTGTCACCGGCATATCGGAACGTTGATCGCGATAGAGCGGCACAAGCTCAGACAACGGCCGGTCGCCAATGACAATACCGGCGGCATGGGTCGAGGCGTGGCGATAGAGGCCTTCGAGCTTTTGCGCGATGCCGAGCATGCGCCCGACAATCGGCTCCTTATCCATCTCTTCCTGAAAACGAGGCTCTGTTTCAATCGCTTTGCCGAGTGTCACCGGATTAGCCGGATTTTGCGGCACGAGTTTAGAGAGCCGGTCCACTTGACCATAGGGCATCTGCAAGACACGCCCGACATCGCGCAAGACGGCACGCGCTTGTAGCGAACCGAAGGTGATGATCTGCGCCACTTGATCGCGGCCATATCGGTCCTGCACATATTGAATGACTTCGTCGCGCCGATCTTGGCAGAAGTCGACGTCAAAATCCGGCATGGACACGCGCGAGGGATTGAGAAAGCGCTCAAACAGCAATGAGAACTGTATCGGGTCGATATCGGTGATCGTCAGCGCATAGGCGACAAGGGACCCCGCCCCGGAACCACGACCCGGACCAACAGGAATATCCTTCTGTTTCGCCCATTTGATGAAGTCAGCAACGATAAGAAAGTAACCCGGGAACTTCATCTTCTCGATGACGCTGAGCTCAAAATCGAGCCGCTCGCGATAACCCTCGGGCGTATAACCACCATTTAGGCCATGGGTAGCGAGCCGCACCTCCAATCCCTCCTGCGATTGGCGACGCAGTTCCGCGACTTCAAGGTCAAAGGATTCCGAACTATCAGCGACACCCGAAACAAATTTCGGCAAAATAGGATCGCGCTTGTCCGGATAATAGGAGCAGCGGCGGGCAATTTCGATGGTGTTATCGATGGCCTCCGGGAGATCGGCGAACAACTCGACCATCTCACTCTGTGTGCGTAAGCAATAGTCCGGGCTAAGTCGCCGGCGATTATCCTCCGACATCAGCGCCCCGTCAGCGATTGCCAAAAGCGCGTCATGCGCCTCATAATCATCGCGTGTGGCAAAGTAACTTTCGTTCGTTGCGACCAGCGGAAGACCATGACGGTAGGCAAGTTCGACAGTCTTTACTTCAATGCTTCGATCAAACCCGGCAGGCCGCTGCAATTCGATATAGAGCCGGTCATCGAAAAAGCTTCTCAACGTTAGAAGCCGCTGCTCAGCCTGCACATAATGCTCGTGCAGCAAAGCACCAATCGGTCCGCGCTCGCCACCGGTCAGGACAATGATGCCGTCTGCGAAACCATCAAACCAAGACAGATGCAGTCTTACAGAGCCTTCATTCGTACTTTCCATATAGGCGCGACTGACAAGATGCATCAGATTGGAGTAACCAAGCTCCGTGACCGCAATGAATACGAGCGGCTGCGCCGCAGCGGGTTTGGCATGCGCCTGTCCGGAAGGTTCCGGCATATCAGCGAAATCGACCTCAAGCTGACAACCCATAATGGGTTGCACACCCGCCTTAGTGGCTTTCTGCGCAAAATCCAAAGCGCCGAACAAATTGTTCGTATCCGTCACTGCAATCGCAGGCGAGCCATCCGCGACAGCAAAATCCACGATGCGCGTGATTGGCAACGCACCTTCTAAAAGCGAAAAAGCCGAATGCACGCGCAAATTAACAAATGCCCGTAACGGATGTTTCCGTTTTGCTTCCGCCACAATCGGATCAATCGCCATTTACGCCTCATAAGAGACCGAGGGAATCCCTCGGAGGTCTGAGGTAGGACTATCGTGGACCCTCGGCTAAAGGTCCAGTGGCAAGCTTCAAAGCTTGCCGATTATCCAGACATTAGATCGCCCCGACCCACACGACGAGCGTGGCGACAAAGAGGGAGATCGATAAGAAAGACAGAACATCTTGAAACATATCGGTCATGGTAATCTCCATAATTCACTTTATGTTTCTTATATGTTCTTTTTTTGTTCATTTGTCAAATGAGAAAAAGGTTTGGTCAAATTCATATGAAATGCCTTGGAATAGCTTCTTGGAAATCTCGTTCGAAAACCAATGCGTCGGCTTCATACGCCTCAATCCGCCCGGCCAAATGAAACGCTTCCTTGTCGCTCCACATTTGGGTGAACGTTTCCGTGCGAATGTTCCAAGCGCCGCGTTTCAGCGTCTGGGTCCATTGGGTTTTGCCTGCGGCACTGAGTGGATTGTGTGGATGGATTTGCCAGGTTTCGCGGGCTATGCCACCCGTTTCCAAGCCATGGTCAAGGTCGCGCAGTGCGCCGAAATCATCGATGATGGTGAGGACTGTTTCGCCGGTATTTGTGTTTTTGATTGTTTCGCGGCTGTTTGATGGTTGGCGCAGG
>JANOYJ010000026.1:0-5622 GCA_031428815.1 Phyllobacterium sp. | reverse complement strand
TGGCGATGCCGCGCTCTATGGCGGGCGCGTGCAGGCCAATCTCAAAATTTCTGAGGCGGCGGGCGTTCCGGACGGGGATATGCGGGTGCGGATGAGTGATATTGATCCGGGCCTTTTGCCCAATCCTAACGCCCTACCCGTCCCGAGCGCACGCGCGCAGGCCAGTTTCGGAATCAAAGGTAAGTATGTTGGATTCCTGCCGTTTATCCAGACAGGTCAAGGGGAGGCGGAACTCAGTCTTGCCAGCGGCGAATTGCGGAATTTTGATATTGCACGATTGCGTCAGCGTCTTGATGCGGCTGTTTTGTTTAACCTGCCTGAGACCTATCGCGGCATTGTCGCGATGAAGTCTGCAAGCGTTCAGGCCCGGATCGACAATGGTGTTGCCGTGGTTTCGGAGGCGTTTTTTGATCTGGCGGGCGGGCAGATTGTGTTTTCCGGTGCCGTTCCGTTCCTGTCGCGCGGTATGGCTCTTAGCGGAGCAATGACCGATAGTACCGATCCGCAATCGCCAACAAGACGACGGTTTTTCGTCGGTGGTGCGTGGGAACTTCCTTTCGTCACCCCTATCCAATGAGTTCTGGGAATTCACGCAAAATAAACCATACTCGCCCTAGTGTGATACTGTGTGGGTTGATACGGGCGGCGTCTCAAACTTGATTTCGATGTTTTTCAAGATCGGACTGGCTTCATTGATAACGGGCGCCGTGTTGCAGGCGCTTGACCTCAACGCCCTGCAACTCCTCACGAAAGTCGGCGTCACCCCGGAATTTACAGCTGCGCTCATCCAACGCGGCGTGTCCTGGGCCTTGCCCAATATCGTGCTCGGCTCAATGATTATCGTGCCGGCATGGATCGTAATCTATCTGCTGCGTCCACCCGGTGGGCGCGAGAAAAACTAGATCTCCTGTTTGCCACATCGCACGCCGCTCACACTTTTTCGAACGATGCTCAGCCCCGCAACGCCGCCTGTTCGTCTTGTACGCGTTGCACTTCACGACGCCTGTTGAGCAAAGCCGTCAAAATGACCCCCACGGCCACAAACGCGATCATCAGGGTGCAGACCGCATTAATCTCCGGCGTAACACCCAGGCGCACTTGTGAATAGATTTTCATCGGCAGCGTCGTCGCGCCCGGACCAGAAGTGAAAGATGCAATCACCAAATCATCCAGCGACAGCGTGAAGGCCAACATCCAGCCGGAGATGACCGCAGGCAGAATGACCGGCAGGGTGATGTAGAGGAAGGTCTTGAACGGCGTTGCGCCCAAATCCATCGCCGCCTCTTCCAACGAGCGATCAAAGGTGATGAGGCGCGATTGCACGACAACGGCAACGAAGCACATGGTGAGCGTCGTATGCGCCAGTGTGACGGTCCAGAAGCCGCGGTCAAACCCGACTGCCACGAACAAAAGTAGGAGCGAAAGGCCGGTGATGACTTCGGGCATGACCAATGGCGCGTAGATCATGCCGGAAAACAAAATACGTCCGCGAAAACGGGTGTAACGGGTAAGCGCCAGCGCGCCCAATGTTCCGAGAACCGTCGCCATGGTCGCAGACAAGAGCGCGACGCGGATGGTGACCCATGCCGCATCCATCAGGCCTTGGTTCTTGAACAGCGACGCATACCACTTGGTGGAAAACCCGCCCCAAACGGTGACCAATTTTGATTCATTGAACGAAAAAATGACCAGAAGCAGGATGGGTAAATAAAGGAAGGCGAAGCCGAAAATGACGGAGGAGACATTGAAACGCGACCAAGAGGTGTTCATTTGCCGGCCTCCTGCGCTTTGGCTTGAGCGTTCTGGAACAGCATAATCGGTATGACCAGAAGCATCAGCAGAATGACCGCGACGGCGGATGATACCGGCCAATCCCGGTTGGAGAAGAACTCATTCCACAGCGTCTTGCCGATCATCAATGTCGACGATCCGCCTAAGAGATCGGGTATGACGAACTCGCCGGTCGCGGGGATGAAGACGAGGAAACAACCGGCGATGATGCCGGGCATGGCCAATGGAAATGTGATTTTCCAAAATGCTTTGGTCGGTGTGCAGCCCAAATCCTGCGCGGCTTCAATCAGCGAATAGTCCATCTTTTCGAGTGCCGAGTAGATCGGCAGCACCATGAACGGCAGGTAGGAATAAACGATGCCGATATAGACCGCGTAATAGGTGTTCATGATCTGCAAAGGCGTATCGATAATGTTCAGCCCTATCAAAAGCTGGTTCAACAGGCCTTCCGGTTTCAAGATACCGATCCATGCGTAAACACGGATCAGGAACGAGGTCCAGAATGGCAGGATGACCAGCATGAGCAAGGTCGGGCGCAGCGTCGAGGGCGCGCGGGCCATGCCATAAGCCAGCGGGAAACCGATCAAAAGCGCCAGAAATGTCGCGATACCGGCGGTGGAGATTGAGGACAGATAGGACCGGTAATAGAGCGGGTCTTCGGTCAGAAATGTGTAATTTGCAATCGACAGCGATTTGAGTTTTTCTGCCGTATCGACGCCGTCAAACACCGGATTATACGGCGGCATTTGGATGGCGGTCTCGGAGAGAGAAATCTTGAAAACGATGGCAAACGGAACAAGGAAAAAGATTATAAGCCAAAGATAGGGAACACCTATCGTCAGGCGGTTGAAAACGGCAAGGAACAGACGGTTCATGATCTCACCCTTTCAACAAAATGCCGGCATCCGGCGCGAATGAGACCCAGACTTTGTCATCCCAGCCAAGCGGCTCGTCGACAGCGCGCGACGCGTTCATCTGTGAAATTTTGATGACTTTATCGCCGGGAAGTTTGACGTGGAACACGGTCATATCGCCAAGATAGGCAATATCCCAGATCTCGCCTTCCATCGCGTTGGTGCCCGATTGGGTCGGCTTTTTCTTGCTCAATTTCAGCTTTTCAGGGCGGATGGCAAACCAGATGCTTGAGCCTTTTTCATAGGTCTCATTGGTGTCGGCGTTAATGGCAAAGCCATCATTGGCAGAGATTTCAAGTTTGCCGCCGCCTGACTTTTCGACTTTGCCTTCAAACGTTGAGACATTGCCGATAAAGTCGGCAACGAAACGCGAGTTCGGCGCTTCATAGACGTCGGCGGGCGTTGCAACTTGCATGACGCGGCCTTTATCCAGAATCGCAATTCTGTCAGCCATGGTCATGGCATCTTCCTGATCGTGCGTCACCACCACGAAAGTCAGGCCCAATTCCATTTGCAAGTCCATCAATTCGAATTGCGTTTCTTCGCGCAGCTTCTTATCGAGCGCGCCGAGCGGCTCATCCAGCAGGAGGACTTTCGGACGCTTGGCGATGGAGCGGGCGAGTGCGACACGCTGGCGCTGACCACCGGACAGTTGATGCGGTTTGCGTTTGCCGAACGTGTCGAGCTTGACGAGTTTCAGCATGGACTGCACGCGGTCATCGATTTCGGATTTTGCCATGCCGTCCTGTTTCAGGCCGAAGGCGATATTGTTCTCAACGCTCATATGCGGGAACAATGCGTAAGATTGAAACATCATATTGACGGGCCGCTTATAGGGCGGGATCCCTGCCATATCCTGACCGTCCAAGGAAATCTTGCCTTTGGTCGGATTTTCAAATCCTGCCAGCATTCGAAGGAGCGTGGACTTACCGCAGCCGGAGGCGCCCAAAAGAGCAAAGAATTCGCGCTGAAAAATATGGAGCGACAGGTCGTCCACGGCAGTGAAATCACCGAAAACCTTCGTGACGTTCTCGATGGCGATATAGGGCTTGGCAGCCGGATCAGTCCAAGGCGCAAACGAGCGACGGATATTGCCGAGTGATTTCATGTGTGTCGTCCCCTGTCCCGCCCGCGCCTGTGGAGCGACGGCAAATAAAAATCCCGGCGGTGGGCCGCCGGGATTGGATGGTGTTGATACTATTGACCAGTCACAATCTTGGTCCAGACGCGGGTCACCACGCGTTGATCCTTGGGGCCGGATGGTGTGGTGGTGAACAATTTGGCCAGCGTGGCCGCATCCGGATAAACGGCCGTATCGCTGGTGATTTCCTTGCTCATCTTCTCCTGGCTTGCCTTGTTGCCATTGGCATAGACGATGAAGTCCGAGGCCTTGGCTGCAACATCCGGACGCATAATGTAGTTGAGGAACTCGTGCGCCTCTGCAACGTTCTTGGCGTCGGTCGGTATCGCCATCTGGTCGAACCACATATAGGCGCCTTCCTTCGGCACGACATAAGCGATTTCAACGCCCTGCTTGGCCTCGGCCGCGCGGTCACGGGCTTGGAAAATATCGCCGGACCAGCCGACGGCAACGCAAATATCGCCATTGGCAAGGCCATTGATATATTCGGACGAGTGGAACTTGCGGATGTTTGGACGGATGGAAAGCATCATTTCTTCCGCCTTGGCAAGCGTTTCAGCATCCTTGGCATCCGGGTTGAGGCCGAGATAATTCAGGGCTGTCGGCATGATGTCTGAGGCCGAATCCAACATGAACACACCGCAATCATTGAGTTTTGCGATATTGGCCGGATCAAACAACACACTCCAAGAATCGATCACATCCGTGCCGAGGCGTTCCTTCACCTTGGCCTTGTTATAGCCGATGCCGGTCGTGCCCCACATATAATTGATCGAGTATTCATTGCCCGGATCATATTTGGCGGTGCGCTCGTTCACCATGTCCCACATATTGGTGAGGTTTGGCAGTTTGGATTTGTCGAGTTTCTGGAACACACCGGCCTGAATTTGACGGGCGAGGAATGTCGCGGTCGGCACGACAATGTCATAGCCGGAAGAACCCGCGAGGAGCTTGGTTTCGAGAATTTCGTTGGAATCGAAGACGTCGTAGACGACCTTGATGCCGGTTTCCTTGGTGAAGTCTTCAAGGATGGATGGCTCGATATAATCGGACCAGTTGAAGATGTTGACGACGCGTTCCTGAGCATTGGCTATGCCTGCCAAGCTTAAGAATACGGCTGCTGTTGCGAGAAGTGTATGTCGGACCATTTTCTTTCTTCTTTCTTGTAAAATCAATCGTTTGCGCCAAGCATAGCGCCGATGAAGGCACCGTTCTCAGCATCAAAGCGATTGAGTTTGGTTGATTGAGGCGAGTTAGCGACCACACAAAACTCACCGCGCCACGACCGGCGGGTGATTGTATGGGGTTTACTCAAACATGCGCCTTGCGGCGCGGCATCGGGTTTTCGAGAATGCAAGATCACAAGTTCTCAATTTCCTATGCCGACAGGAGAGCCGCTCGGCTTCGCGTTGTCAACAGGGAGAAACTGGTTGTCCGGCAAATTCAGTGATTTAGAGGTCAGACGCCCGCGTGGCGACGCTCCAAAACAAGGTAGGTCATCAATGCGCCGAGCACGGTGATCCCGCCGACAAGCGTCATCACTGACACGGTTTCGTTATGCACCAGCCAGACCCAGACCGGCCCCGCCACGGTTTCGAGCGTTCCGAACAAGGCGGAATTCGCCGCCGGTATCAGCCGCGCGCCGGTGACAAACATCGCCATGCCGAGCCCGAGATTGAGCGCGCCGAAGGCGAACAGCCAGCCCATGTCATGGGCGGACACGGCAAGACTGCTGCTTTGCGTATAAGCGACACAGGCCGCGAGCGCGGTGGCCAA
>JANOYJ010000025.1:0-2560 GCA_031428815.1 Phyllobacterium sp. | reverse complement strand
CGCGGGCACCGTGGTTGAGCATAGCCTGAGCAGGCGGGGCGCGGAGCGCCAACCCTTTTCAGACACTAAAGCGGCGTAGGGCCGCGTCCCGCTGATTCCGTGGGTTCGATACGAGTTCAATGACCAGACGCGGGGAGCGGGCGTGGTGCGGGACAATCGTGTCTACCTGCCCGCAACCCATTTTTTCCAAGCACTTGGCGAGCCGACGAACACGTTCATATCAGCATTGCCCTTGATGCCCGGAATGTTACCCGTGCCGGAATATTGCCAAAAGACCCATTTCTGGCCGGGATATTTTTGTGACGGGTGACCGGCGACGGTGCGTAGAAAATAGGGATATTTTTGGAAATGGCCGACGAGATTTTCCTCGTAAAAATCAGGTGTCACATAGATAATCGGACGCTTGCCGTAATGCCGTTCGACCATGCTCAGCCACGTTTGCATCTCCCTGCGCACAGTTGCGGCAGGCGGGCGCAATTTGCAGGTCGGCGATTCGGCGTTCCATTCCATGTCCAAAACCGGCGGAAGTGCAGACGGATCATTGGGAACATTTTGAATAAACCAACGCGCCTGTGTCGCAGCCGGAGTGCAGAAATAATAGAAATGATAGGCGGAGCGTGGAATGCCTGCGGCTTTGGTTGCCGCATAATTTTGGGCAAATTTAGCGTCCACCCGATCACCGCCCTCGGTGCCTTTAATGAAAGCGAACGAGACGCCATTTCCCTTGGCGGTCTGCCAGTCAATATCGCCCTGATACTTGGAAACATCCGTGCCATGCACCGGATAGGAGGTGGGCTTGCGCCCGTTGTAATCGGCGGGATCGGTCTCGGTGAAACGCTGCGGATTCACCTGAATATCGGCGAGATCATAGCTCACCGTATTACACGACGTCAAAAGTGCGACGAGAGCCAACCCGACAAATTTCAACCGCATGCAAACACTTCCCGCGCGAATCACCCTGCACATTCAATACGACAAGCCGATTCGCCAGTCACCCTTGGGGTCGGTGTTGAGACGATTGCTTTCAGCATAAAGCGCGACGACAATCACACACGGGTTGGAGGCTGAAATGCGGCGCATTTTGAAAATTCTAAAATGGCTGTTGATCTTGCTCGTTCTGATCATTGGCGGCCTTGCGACATGGCTGAGCGCCGCCCCGCCCGCCCTCATCCGCGTGGCCTCGGCATATTCGGCGAAGATTGTGTGCTCCAATGTGTTCTTGGCCAAGCGCGATGCGAAAGAGGTCTTGAAAATCGATGTGCAGGCACCGGGCCACCCGCTTCTGAAGTTCATGCGGGTAAGCGTTGATGAGGCCAGGGGCGCGGTTGAGGCGGGGTTGTTCGGCGTCTTAGGCAAGGGCCATGCGGTGTACCGCAAGGGACTTGGCTGTACGACTGTCAGCGAACGTGGCAGGCTCGCACCGCTGATGGTGTCTACGAAGTCAGCTGCATTGGCCAATGCAGATGCGCTGTGGCCGGAAGGCGATGTCGTCGCCGCCTCGCAAAACCCTGTCATTGCCGCTGCCTTGGATGATCCGCAGCTGCAAGGGCCGGGAATGCGGGCGATTGTTGTGGTTCAGAACGGGCGGATTATCGGCGAACGCTATGGCGAAGGATTTGATGCCAGGACGCCGCTGCTCGGCTGGTCGATGACCAAGACCGTCAACGCCGCCATCCTTGGCACGCTGGTGCGCGATGGGAAGTTGACGCTGGATCAGGCAGGCATTTTCCCCGGCTGGGCGGGCGATGCGCGCGCGAAAATTTCCGTGGCGGACCTGATGGCCATGTCGAGCGGGCTTGTGTTCAACGAGGAATATGGTGACGTCACCGATGTAACCCGCATGCTGTTTCTTGAGCCGGATATGGCGAATTTCGCGCTGAAAAAGCCGCTTGATGCCAAGGCCGGTCTGAAGTTCAATTATTCGAGCGGGACAGCAATGCTCCTCTCACGGATTTGGCAGAATGCCCATGGCGGAAATGCGGGTGCCTATCCGGCAGAGGCGTTGTTTCGGCCGCTTGGCATGACCAGCGCGGTGTTGGAAGCCGATGCCAGTGGCACATTTGTCGGCTCGTCTTACCTCTATGCGACAGGCCGGGATTGGGCGCGGTTCGGCGAGTTTCTGCGGCTGGACGGGGTATGGAACAGCAAGGCGATACTGCCACCCGGCTTTGTGGCGATGATGCACGAACCGGCCCCCGCTTCGGACACCGGGTTCGGTCCGGAATATGGCAAAGGTCAACTCTGGCTGCGCGGCCCGGAAGCCGGAACGCCAGCGGGCCAAGACCCGGATCAAGGCTTTGACTTACCAGACGATACCTATTGGCTGCTCGGTCACGACGGGCAGACTGTGACGGTGATTCCATCGAAGAGATTGGTCATTGTGCGGATGGGGCTAACGCCGTCGAGGCTCGGGTACAAGCCGCAGGGGTTGGTGGCGGCGTTGGTGAAGGGGGTGGGGTGAGTGCGTGCTACTTTGCCAACGATGGAGATTATCACGGCTCCACCCCAAGCTCGTTAAACCGAAACGCAAAGCCTGTCCGGAGTCAATATCTCGAAGTGG
>JANOYJ010000024.1:0-3873 GCA_031428815.1 Phyllobacterium sp. | reverse complement strand
TGTGGCGATGTGAAACGCTTCGTGCAGAATGCGGGACAGGTCATTGACGTCGCGGACCAGCCAGTTGTGCTTGGTGCAGGGCCGTGTGATGCCGATGGTGTCGCATTCCTGGAAGGCGTCGGAGCCGATCAGAAGGGTGGGAACTTGGCCGGTTAAACATACCAGCGGGATTGAATCCATCAAAGCGTCTTGCAAGGGTGTGACGGCATTGGTTGCGCCGGGACCGGAAGTGACCAGCATGACGCCGACCTTGCCGGTAGAGCGGGCATAGCCTTCCGCCATATGGCCGGCACCCTGTTCGTGACGGACCAGAATGTGCTGGACCTCGTCCTGTTGATATAGCTCATCATAAATCGGCAATACCGCGCCGCCAGGGTAACCAAACAGATGCTCGACGCCGTGGTCGATGAGCGCCTGCACGACCATTTCCGCACCGGTCATTTCGCGCGCGCCCAAATCGCGCTTTGCTTCGCGTTTTGGCGCTGTTTGGTCTTTTGGCTTGGTATTCGTCGCGGTGTTCATCGTTGTTTTCCGTCTTGTCGGGCGTTTTCGCCGATTTGCTGAGGCTTGATAGGGTTTGTCTTGGATTTGGGCAATAAAAAAGGCCCCGTCAGGAGCCTTGTCGTCGCGCATGGGAGGATTTCGCCTGACGGTTACACCGTCTTGCCCATACGCGATCCCACCACCACTAGAATGTTCTGTGTCATGTTGTGAAAGTAAGGGGGGAGGGGCGGAGGTGTCAAGGGGGCAATTTTCACGTTCTGGCGTTCTACTGGATGCGGACCCCCTGCCGGATAAGCTCCTTTTGCACCGCCTGAATATCGAGATTGGCAAACTCTTCTCCGCTTCGAACAGAAAGCGCTGCAGCTACGCCCGCGCCTTGTCCAACAACCGCGCAGCAGGCCATGTTGCGGGTTGCGGCATGTGAGATACGGTCTCCGCCGATGGCGCGGCCTGATACAAGCAGATTATTCACGCTCTTCGGCACGAGGCTGCGGTAGGGGATGTGCATGTAGCGGCCTGTCGTCGGCAGGATGAGGATGCCATAGCCGTCGATGAACTCGGGATAGATGCCGATGGAATCGTGGAAACGCGCTTCATTGCGCACATCCTGTTCGGTGAGGTTATAGGCGGCATCGATTTTGCGCGTGTCCCGGATGCCGATGGTCATGCCGAAATTGCGCAAACGCGCTTGCTGGCAACCCGGCGTATAGCGGCGCAGCGCTCCGATGGCGAGCATGGCTTGCTTGCGGCCTTCGATTTCGAACGCCGTCAAACTGTCGGGATCGGTGCCGTCGCAGCCGGCCAGATGCACAAGGTTCATATAGGTGAGCTCGCCGGTATCGTGCATTGCGCCCCATGTTCCGGCGATTGTATTGAGATGCGCGGGAATGACGCCGTCGCGTATGGCTTGAGCAAAGGGCTTGCCGAGAAAGGGCGAGAACATTTTGTCCTCTTTGCCCGAGGTCTCAATTTGCCATTCACCCGTTGACCAATCTTGGTAGGTTTGCGGATCGTTTCGCACGCCCGCCATGAACGCGGTCTTGTTGACGCCAGCGAGGTGGAACATCACAGAGGCCGCCTGCATATGTTCCTTCGGTGTCTTGTGCGTCGGCGCACCCGCCCGATGCGCAACATCGGCATCTCCAGTCGCGTCGATCACGCGTTTGGCGAGGATGGCTTCTCTGCCCGCTTTTGACTCAGTCACAATGCCTTTGATGGTATCACCCTCCATGATGGGTGCGACGAACTGGCGATGCAGCATGGGATGAACGCCTGCCTCTTCGACGAGGCGGTCAGCGACGAGCTTGAATCCTTCGGAATCAATTTCGTAGCTGAGTGATTGGCTTTCCGGCACCGCTGCGCCCATAGCTTTGGCGCGTTCTTCAAATTCGCGTCCGATCCCGTTTGCCTCGACTGTTGCCTCGTGGCGATACCAAGCGAATCCCTCAACGCCGACGGCGGTGATATTGCCGCCGAAACAGCCGAAGCGCTCAACAAGGGTGACGTCGACGCCCGCCCGCGCTGCGGCGAGAGCCGCGGAAAGCCCGCCCGGGCCGGAACCGACGACGAGGATGTCGGTCTCGTGAACGACATCAATGTGGCGGGCGGGTTCGAGTATCTGCTTCATGTTCGTCGGCCTCTTCTACCAAGACTTGATGGCACTGATGCAAACTTCGGCGGAGTTTGCCGGTTTGTCTACTCTTGCCGCCTAGTATTTGTGATTATCCCGCTTAGACTGGCTGCAAGTGCCATCATTTCGAAAGTCTTTCATGTCTGTCCGCATCGCCACATTTAATGTCGAAAACCTGATGAACCGGTTTGATTTTACCGGCTACCGCAATGACCTCACCAAGGACCGCAGTCTGTCGCTGTTTCATATCAAGGATGAGATGCAATACCGCGAGATGGAGACCGCGCGGGTTTTGGGGTTAACTGATGATACGCGGCAACTGACGGCGCTGGCGATTGCGGGGACGAAGGCCGATATTATTTGCCTGCAAGAAGTGGATAATCTCGCGGCCCTAAACGCCTTCGAGTTTGGCTACCTGTTCCGCATGGTAGACGATGGCTACCGGCAGAAATTTTTGGTCGAAGGCAATGATTCACGTGGCATTGATGTCGCGATCATGATGCGGGAAGTAACGCGGGACGGCGAGCGGATCGAGTTCGTCGGCGTCAAGAGCCATGCCGCGCTGACGTTTGCCGGGCTTGGCCTGCATAATCCTGAGCTGGAAGCCATGGGCGTTCAGGCCAACGAGCGGATATTCAGGCGCGATTGCCTTGAACTGGATGTGTTGATCGGTGGCAAGCCGCTGACGCTGTTCACTTCACATTTCAAGTCCAGAGGCGGCAAGCGCATGGGGCCTGACGGGTTCGCAGATACCTTGCCGATGCGCACGGCGGAGGCGAAGGCGGTGCGGCATGTGATTGAGGAGAAGTTCGGCAAGGACGGTGTCGCCGGGCGCGACTGGCTGCTATGCGGCGATTTCAACGATTTCTATGAGAAACTGGTCATCACCGAAGATGCTCATGAGAACTATATCTTTACGCTGATGCCAGAGCCGGAAAACGCCATCACGGTGCTTATGGAAGGCGGATTCTGTGAAAATCTCGTGGCGCGGCGCGAAGCGGATAACCGCTGGACCAATTACCACACGCGCGGCCCGCAGGAGCGGCAATTGACGCAAGTCGATTACATGATGGCCTCGCCGTCATTGGCGGGGAAGAATGCGGGCGTGAAGCCAGATATTATCCGCAAAGGGCAGCCCTACCGGACGATTTTTCCGAAAGGGCAGGAGGTGGAGCGATATCCTCGTGTGGGTTGGGACAGGCCGAAGGCCAGCGACCATTGTCCGGTGGCGATGACTTTTGGGTTGGGGTGACGGATTCGTGCAGGACCATCGAAGCGGTGACGGAATGGGTCCTCGGGTCAAGTGACTTTGACGACATCGTTCTGCTGCCAATAATAATAGTCGCCGGCTGACCTGGCGACAAGCAGGACAACTAGCGCCCATTTGCGCCAACGACCACGACGGGGCTTTGCATGGCCTTTGCTGTCGAGCGACAAGGCAACGGCAATGTCGGGCGCTTTGATGCTGGGTTGCGGCTTGGTTGGTATGACCCGTAAGTCCATCAAAGTTTCCGTTCATTCAAGTCACAAGGATTGATTGGTAAATCGGCCGCATTTCGACAAAGTTCAAATTAATTTTTTGCAATGCGGGAGAAACCGGATGTCGGGCCGACTATACGCCGTCTATGACGTCTTCACCAATGAAGCTTTGGCGGGCAATCAACTGGCAGTAGTTTTCGAATCCGAGGGGCTTGATACAGCGCGGATGTTGGCGATTGCGCGGGAATTTAACCTTTCCG
>JANOYJ010000023.1:0-4981 GCA_031428815.1 Phyllobacterium sp. | reverse complement strand
TCGGAAGTTTTGGCGGCGGCGGGATCTAAATGGAACTTCCACGCCTATTTCCCCGGCCTTGTCGGCGGACATTGCATCTCGGTTGACCCGTTTTATTTGCTGAATTCCGGTCGCGCCCATGGCCTGTCCATGGAAGTTGTTGCGGCGGCACGGGCGACGAATGAGCGCACGGCCTATTTCCTTGCCGATAAAGTCACCGATATGCTGGCGGCGAAGAAACAGAAATTGCGCGGGGCCAAGGTCTTGGTGCTAGGGCGTGCCTTCAAGGACAATTGCCCGGACATTCGCAATTCCAAGGCGTTCTCGGTGATGGACACGCTGTGGAACCGCGGCGCGGATGTTTATTCGTTTGATCCGGTTGCCGATGACGATCATTTCGAAGGCGGTCGCGGCGCGGTCATTTTGGACGATATTGAAGCGGGCGGGCCTTATGATGCAATTGTGGTAACGGCAGCGCATGATGTGTTCAAAGAGCAGCTTGATCTTGCAACGCTCGAAGCCCTCGCCAAACGCGGCGCACCCTTGGTGGATCTGCGCCGGTTGTATGATGTTGAAGGGTCAGGCGATCATTTCAGTTATTGGGCACCGTAAAGAGTATTGGAGTAGCGGTTTTCAGAAAAGCCGCTTCTTCTAATTATTTTACACGCCGATCGTCAAAAATACTGCAAGTGAGCGTGTGACTTGCAACATGAGTGTTTCGTCGGCTCTGCCAATCGTCTCGCGCAGACGTGAGATTGAAATCGTTGTGACTTTGTCGACCGCGATTTGCGAGGGCTTCAAAAGGCCGTTTGCTTCGTTTGGCTGGACCAATATACGTAACAAGGGCGCATCATCGCGCAGCTCGCTCGTTAGCGGGCAAAGCGCGACAGAAGGCAGATTGGCGAAAAGATTGGACTGAACAATTAGCGCCGGACGTGGCTTGCCGTAATCACCCGCAATAACGGCAAGCACAAACTCGCCGCGTTGCATCAGAGGTCCGACCAGTCGGCTGCCGCGTCAACAAAGGCCTGTAATTCTTCTTCCGCCTTGCCGCCTGCAGCGATGGCGGCGGCTTGTTCGGCACATTGACGTGCAAAATCGGCGCTTCTCGTGTCCGGCAACCAGATTTGCACCGGTCGAAGACCCGATGCGCGAAGCCGTGCCCTGTAGGACGTCATTCGCGATGTTGCTGGTGGGTTGGCCTTTACGGCATTGTTTGACATGAAAAATCCATAGCACGTAACATGTTACATATCAAGATGCTGTCATTGTTGCTTATCGCTGCTCGTTTCGAAAGTTCGCAGCTTGCCATTTCGCTCCAGCGCGGCCAAACGTTTCCGATGCACAAATTTGTGGCCCTGCTTTTCATCTCTCTTGCCCTCACTCTCCCCACGCGAGCCGCCGAACTCGCGCCTTACAAAAACGACCTCTTCGCCTATCCCGGCATCATCGAGCAAACCGATGGCGACCGTCGCGTTGTGGTGGACTATAACGAACTTCGCGATGTGAACGGGCGGGATGAGGTGCCGGAGCGGCGGGTGAAGCGGTCTTATGTGTCGATGGCTCCTAAAGCACAGGAAGAGGACGTTGCGCTTAGTACGTCTGTTGGCCGTGTCACGTTGATGGCGACGGGCAAGCAAAAAGGGGCGTCGATCATTGTTGCCTACCTCCACGGCAAGGGCGGTAACCGTCGGCAGGGATCGAATGATTATACATTCGGCGGTAATTTCAACCGCATACGCAACTTGATGGTCCTCAATAGCGGGCTGTATCTGACGCCTGATTTCACCGATTTCGGTGACAAAGGGGCCAGCGAAGTGAAGGCGATGCTGGAAATCGCCATGACAGTCTCACCAAACGCCAAGGTTTTCGTCGCTTGTGGCTCGATGGGCGGGTTCCTCTGTCACCGTCTTGCGGCCGATGCCGCGTTTGCACCGAAACTTTCCGGCATGCTGCTGCTCGGCTCGTTTCCTGATCCCGAATTTCAGAAATCCGCTTTCTATAAGCGCAAGTTGCCGCTGTTTATCGGGCATGGCAGTTTAGATAAGTCTTCGCCTGTCACGAATATGGAGGCGTTCTATGCGGGTATACGTAAGAATTCCCCTGATTATCCGGTCTGGCTGCATCGATTTGAGGCAGGGATCCACGGAACGCCGGTCAGAATGAGCGATTGGCGGCTGGCTTTGAACCTAATGTTGGGTGCCAAGTGAGTTTTTTACCGTTTGTTGCAGTGCGAACACTCGACTTTCAATACCGCCTTTCATATGGGTTTCTTGAAACTTCCCTGCGGCACACAGGTCGACCCATGCAAAAGAACCTCTTCATTTCCTCTCTTGTCCTCGTCTCAATCGGGCTTGCCGGATGCACGACGCCCAGTGGCGGCGGATCAGTCATGTCACGCCCCGCACCAGTGGTCATTGATCCAGCGGTCGGTGATCCTTGTATTGAGGCTGCGATGGCGAAATATTTCATCGGATCTGAACGTGTCGCCGTGCTCAGTTCCAGCCCGCAAGGCGGATCGACAGCAGTGACGATGAAGGCTGATGTGCGCGATGCCGTTTGTCTGGTCAGCGCCACGGGCAAAGTAATTTCGCTCACCGATACGACGCCGAAAAGCGCTAATCAGATCGCGGCGGAAGAAGCAGCGGCAGCGGCCGCTGCTGCCGGTCCGGTTGAGGCGCCAAAGGTCGTGAAGAAAAAGAAGAAAGCGGCCAAAAAGCCCGCCGCCGCGCCTGCAGTAGCGACGCCTGCGGTCGAAGGGACCAAACCCTCCACCGCAACGCCGAAGACTTGATTACTGCTCAAGGCGTTTCGTTCAAAATCTCGTTTTCCGCCCGATAGTCCAAGATATTGATCGGGTTGATCTCGCCGTCATAACTGGCATCGACATCATAAGTGGATAGGACAAACTTTCCATCTTTCAGCACCCAAAGCCCGGTGGACGACGCGTCACCTACGCCGCGCCATTTGGAAAAGCTTGCGACTGTATTCTTGGCCGCGTCGACTTCAGAATTGACCAATCGGGTATGGCTCTCCATGCCAATGATTTTCATGCCGAGTACTTTTCCTTCGGAATCTTCATTCTCATAATTAACGTGAATAGTCGGCTCGGCGAAGGTGAGCGGTTGGAGTTCGCCATAGCTGTCCTTCATGAAAAACACATGTAGCTCATTGTAAGCGCCGGAATTGCAGAAGAACCGGTAGAGCGTAACCATGCGGTCCGGTTGATCGGCAGTGTCGGAGTTTTCGCGGTATTTCATCTCGTATATATCCGGCTTGCGGATCTCGAGTCTTTCGGCCGGTTCTTGCGGGGCGCAGGCTTCTTTATAGTTGGCGGCAAAGGCTTCCGTTGCGCGGGCGGTCCAGTCGATGACGGGAGCTGATTCGTCTGGCGCTGGTTCCGGCGCGGCGGTCTCAGTCGTTGGCGCCTCGGCTTTTGGTGTTTCTTCGGTTGTGGCGGTTTGTGCCAGCGCCGGGCCTGTCAATAGCAGTGAAATGAAGAGTCCAAGGCGCAATCGTCGTACCATCTTCCGGTTCTCCAAGCCCCAGCACCAAAATTACGCGAGATTGCGGCGGGTTAGTGGCGGGTGCTTAGACTCTTGCACAGGTTTAATTGCCAAAAAATTGCGAGACGCGTTGCGCATTTTCCAAAAGTTCTCCCCATTATCCACATTAGTCCAACACAATATATTGGGTTTGGCGGCTAACAAAAATACAAGGCTTGACGAGCGCGGCGAGTCATTTCACAAGAGGTCACGTTGCGTTTGTGGCGTGGCCCGATTGTTTGGTTATAAGGGCTGTTTTCCCGGAATTATTGTGTATGCGGGCTCACATGTGAAGACATTTGAGCACGGTTTTATTGTGCCAAAAATTTGAGGCGAGGTGCTCTTAAAGTTTGAATTATGGTTCTGTTAATACTATATTTAGTATTTGCCGGGATGATAAACACAAGATACAGCAGATGAGTCCTTCGGGATAGAATCATAAAAAGCGTGTCGGGGTGTGCTGCCGGTTTTGACGGATGTGTGCACTTGTATGACTGGAGTTTGGTGGGATTTTGGCGCGTGTCTGTCTTAGTGTTGCGCCTTGGAAGAGTGAGCGTGCCGGTTCAAATCGTGATTAGACGAGGCGGAAGAACAGGCACAAAATATAGATATTGGGCAGAGGGACTAAACTAATGCGCATCGAGCGTCGTTTTACTAAAGCAGGCCAGTCCGCATATGCGAGCTTGGATTTCCGCAAGACTTTGAGCGAGATCAAAAATCCTGATGGCTCGGTGGTGTTCCGCCTTGAAGACATCGATGTTCCGGCGCAGTTTTCTCAGGTCGCCGCCGATATTTTGGCGCAGAAATATTTCCGCAAGGCGGGCGTTCCCGCGCGTTTGAAGAAGGTTGAAGAAACCTCGGTGCCTTCTTTCCTCTGGCGCTCGACCGAAGACGAGTTGGCTTTGCTCGCGTTGCCGGAAGGCGAGCGCTACGGCTCGGAAACCGATGCACGGCAAGTGTTTGACCGCCTGTCCGGCACGTGGACCTATTGGGGCTGGAAGGGCGGTTATTTCAAAACGGAAGAAGACGCTGCCGCGTTCAAGGATGAGCTCGCCTATATGCTGGCCGCGCAGATGGTCGCGCCAAACTCGCCGCAATGGTTCAATACCGGTCTGCATTGGGCCTACGGAATTGACGGTCCGGGGCAGGGCCACTTCTATGTTGACCACGAGAGCGGCAAGCTCACCCGTTCGCGCTCATCCTATGAGCATCCGCAGCCACATGCCTGTTTCATCCAGTCGGTCGGTGATGATCTGGTCAACGAAGGCGGCATTATGGACCTTTGGGTGCGTGAAGCCCGGCTGTTCAAATATGGTTCTGGTACGGGTTCGAACTTCTCCATGCTGCGCGGCGAGGGCTAAAAGCTCTCCGGCGGCGGGCGCTCATCCGGCCTTATGTCTTTCCTCAAGATCGGTGACCGGGCAGCTGGCGCGATCAAATCCGGCGGCACGACGCGC
>JANOYJ010000022.1:0-8003 GCA_031428815.1 Phyllobacterium sp. | reverse complement strand
CATCCCGCATGTCCAACCGCGAAACGACCATATCGACCATGCCATGTTCCATCAGATATTCGGAGCGCTGAAAGCCTTCAGGCAGTTTTTCGCGGATGGTCTGCTCAATCACCCGCTGACCGGCAAAACCGATGAGTGCACCGGGTTCGGCAATGTGGATATCGCCGAGCATCGCATAAGACGCGGTCACGCCGCCGGTGGTCGGATTGGTCAGCACCACGATGAACGGCAGCCCTGCCTCTTTCAGCATGTCCACAGCCACAGTCGTGCGCGGCAATTGCATCAGGGACATAATCCCCTCCTGCATTCGCGCGCCGCCGGAGGCGACGAAAAGTACCAGCGGCCGTTGTTCGCGAACGGCCGTCTCGAAACCGCGAATTATCGCATCGCCCGCTGCCATGCCGAGTGAGCCGCCCATAAACGCAAAATCCTGCACCATGGCCAAGATCGGCATGCCCTGCAGCGTGCCGAGCGCATTGATGATCGAATCCTCTAAGCCGGTCTTCGCCTTGGCGTCGCGCAGCCGGTCGGTATACTTTTTCTCATCGCGGAATTTCAGCGGGTCAATCGCCACTTTCGGATTGTCTAAAACTGAATATTTGCCACCATCAAAGAAGCCCGTAAGCCGCTCTTTCGCCCCGATTTTCATATGAAAACCGGACGCCGGGATCACATTCATATTCTTTTGCAAATCGGTATGGAAAACCATCTCGCCGGTCTCGGGACATTTAATCCAGAGATTCTCCGGCATTTCGCGGCGGCCGAGCATCGAATTGATCTTCGGGCGCACATAGGAGGTGATCCAGTTCATCGCTCGGACTCCGTTACTGATATTCAATGAATCTAGGGTGTTCAGCCCGCAGTCGCAAGCCGTGCCGAGCGAACGCCGGTGGAAAGCCCGCGCACCAGCGTCGCAACGCTATCGACAGTCTCACTCTGCGCCTTGCCATCCTTGCTGAGCGTATTCGCAATCTGCTGCACAATCGCTGAACCGACCACCACTGCATCGGCGGATTGTCCGATAACCTTGGCCTGTTCCGCCGTCTTGACGCCGAACCCGACGGCAATCGGTAGATCGGTATGTCCCTTTATGCGCTTGACTGCGGTGGCGACTTTACTCGTGTCGGTGAGCGCAGAGCCGGTTATGCCCGTCATCGAGACATAATAAACAAAGCCAGACGTATTCGCCAAAACCGCCGGCAGCCGCTTGTCATCAGTGGTCGGGGTGGCAAGGCGGATGAAATTGAGACCGGCCTTCAGCGCCGGGATGCACAGCTCCTCATCCATTTCCGGTGGCAGATCAACGACGATCAGGCCATCAACGCCCGACGCCTTGGCATCCACCAGAAACTGCTCAACGCCGTAAATATAGATCGGATTGTAGTAACCCATCAAAACAATCGGTGTTTCATTATCAGACTGGCGAAAATCTAATGCCATCTGCAATGTCTTTTTCAGCGTCTGTCCGCCTTTGAGCGCCCGCAACCCCGCCGCCTGAATAGCCGGCCCATCCGCCATCGGGTCCGAAAACGGCATGCCAAGCTCAATGACATCCGCCCCCGCTTGCGGCAAAGATTTCATAACTGCGAGCGATGTCGCATAATCCGGGTCACCACCCATAAAATATGTGACGAGACCGGGACGGTTTTGGGCGCGGAGGTCGGCGAATTTAGTGTCGATGCGGGTGGTCATGGAAGCTCTATTTCTCATTCAGTAGGGTGGGATCGGCTCTGGCGTCCCATACACGAATGATGTCGATGGAGTCACGCTCGACGGAATAAATCAAGACAAAAGGCGTCCGTTGAACGGGAGTACGCCGCGCAGCGACGCTTTCGAGAGGGGTTCCCACATGGGGATTGGCCAGTACCATCCCAATTGTCGCACGAAAACTGCGTTCCGCCTGTTTTCTGCCTTCAGGAAATCGCTCAGAATAGTAAAAAGTGAACCATCGCAAATCGCGTTTTGCTTCATCGCGAAAAAACAACTTCATCGAGCTTTCACCGGCCTCCTGATCTCCACGACTTCATCCGGTTCAGGAAAAGGATCATCATGGCCGTCGGCCCAGCGCGACATCCAGCTCATGACGGCCTCGCCGGAAATGCGCCTGCCGTCGTCATTTTCAATTGCCTCCCGCACAGATTCAATCAGCGCCTCCTCGCGCGCCAGATAGTCCTGAATAGCATGCTGAGCCACCCAGGCGGCAGAGCGCTCCATATGCGCGGCTTTTTTCTCCAGTCGACGCTTTACATCAGTGTCCATGCGCATGGAAAACGTGGCGGTGGTCATGCTCATTTCCCTTTGTGTGTTATTTGCAACGCAGTGTAACACAGCCGCTTGGTTCAGCAAGGTCGATGATTAGCAAGTGGCTTTCTCACAGCCCCACGCCCAAAATCTTGCCCACCGTGAAAATATCCTTGTCGCCCCGCCCGCACAGATTCATCACGATGATCTGGTCTTTTCCCATTGACGGCGCGCGTTTGATGACTTCGGCGAGCGCGTGCGCGGGTTCCAGTGCAGGGATGATGCCTTCAAGGCGCGTCAATAGTTGGAAGGCTTCGAGCGCTTCGGTGTCCATGATCGGTACATAATCGCAGCGACCGGTGTCTTTCAGCCAGGAGTGCTCCGGTCCGATACCGGGATAATCAAGCCCGGCCGAAATCGAATGGCCTTCCTTGATCTGCCCGTCACCGTCTTGCAAAAGGTAAGTTCGATTGCCGTGCAGAACGCCGGGTGATCCAGCAGTCAGCGAGGCGCAATGCTCATCGCCTTCAAGGCCCTTGCCACCGGCTTCCACACCGACAATCTTCACATCCTTGTCATCGAGAAACGGATGAAAAAGCCCGATAGCGTTCGATCCGCCGCCGACGGCTGCCACCAGCATGTCCGGCAAGCGGCCTTCGGCGAGCATAATCTGTTCCCGCGCCTCGCGACCGATCACCGATTGGAAATCCCGCACCATTTCGGGATAGGGGTGCGGACCCGCCGCTGTGCCGATCATGTAATAGGTGTCCTCGACATTGGTCACCCAATCACGCAAGGCTTCGTTCATTGCGTCTTTCAAGGTGCCGTGTCCGGCAGTGACCGGCGTGATTTCCGCGCCGAGTAACTTCATGCGAAACACATTGGGTGCCTGCCGCTCAACATCCGTCGCGCCCATATAGACATGGCAGGGATAGCCAAACCGCGCTGACACGGTGGCAGAGGCGACGCCATGCTGGCCCGCGCCGGTCTCGGCGATAATGCGCTTCTTACCCATGCGCCGCGCGAGCAGGATCTGGCCGAGGCAATTGTTGATCTTGTGCGAACCCGTATGGTTGAGCTCGTCGCGTTTGAAATAAATTTTCGCACCGCCCAAATGCGCCGTCAGACGCTCGGCAAAATACAGCGGCGAGGGGCGGCCGGTATAATGCGTGTTGAGATGCTCAAGTTCGGCCTTGAAGGCCGGATCATTCTTCGCATCGCTGTAGGCCGTCTGCAATTCGAGGATCAGTGGCATCAGGGTTTCGGCGACAAAGCGCCCGCCAAATATGCCGAACATGCCCTGTTCGTCAGGTCCGGTGCGGAAGGAATTGGGTTCAACGGCCTTATTCAACGCTTTTCTCCATCTGCCGCCACGGCGGCAAAAAACTTCCCGATCTGTGCGATGTCTTTAACCCCCGGCGCGCTTTCAACGCCCGAAGACACATCAAGTCCCGGCGCATGGGTCATGGCCAAGGCAGACGCGACATTATCCGCATTCAAACCACCCGAAAGCATGTAATTGAGGGAGGGGTCAAGCGCGGACAGCAAGGTCCAATCAAACGACACCCCGTTGCCGCCGGGAAGCGCGGAACCTTCCGGGGCTTTTGCGTCGAGCAGAAACTGATCGGCAATCCCTATATAATCCGCCATCTGGTCAAGGTCCACGCGCTCGTGAATGGAAATTGCTTTCATCACAGGCAGTCCAAACCGTGCTTTGACCGCCGCGACTCGCTCCGGGGACTCATGTCCATGCAATTGCAGCATGTCCGGCTTCATCCCCGAGACAATGGCTTCCAGCGCCGCATCGGATGCATCCACGCTCACTGCGACCGCTTTCGCCCGCCCTATCGATGCTTGGCGCAACTTTGCCGCTTGCTCAACGCTGACATTGCGCGGGCTTTTGGGAAAGAAAATGAAACCAATCATATCCGCGCCATGATCCAGAGCCGCCGAAACGGTTTCGGGCGTGGAGAGGCCGCAGATTTTGATGAGTGGTTTCATGGGGAGGAAATAGTCTCACCTGCGCCGCGAGTCGAGATCTTTCACCGTTCCAACGAAATCCATCTAACGGGGATCGCTATCAAACGATTTTCGGTCGCAGGAAATGCCTAAAACTCGATCGACTGCAACGCGCTTCCGTTTCTTTTCAGCCAAGCCTTGGCCCGTTCCATGTCCGGACACAGCTCCCGGCAGAGCTTCCAGAATTTCGGCCCATGGTTCATCTCGGTCAAATGCGCCACTTCATGTGCGACGAGATAGGCGATGACCGGCTTTGGAGCCATCATGATGCGCCATGAAAAGGCGAGGTTCCCATCGGAGGAGCACGAGCCCCAGCGGCTTGATGTGTCCTTGAATTTGATCGTTTTGATTTTCTGATTGGTTTGTTTCGCCAGTGCCAGTGCCATCGGTTCAATGTCGCGCTTGGCTTCGCGTTTTAGAAAATCGGTCAGCCGACGCCCGAGATGAACCCGCTCGCCATGCACAATGAGATAAGCACCGTCCTCGTCCATACCTTGCTCAACCGCGCCGCGCTTGGCTTGCTCATGCACAATGACATGATTGACTCCGCGCACCGGCATTTTGACGCCGGGGCGCAGTTTCGGTCTGTCGGGATATTTGTCTAACCGCGCTTCCAGCCAGCCTTGATGGCGCAAAATGAATTCGTCGATGTCGCGCATGGCGATACCGCTTGGCACCGTAACGCGCAGCCCCTTGCCACCCGTATCAATGCGCAAGGTCAGCCGCTTGGCGCGGGTGTTTTCAACAATACGCAAGGGCAGAGTGCGTCCGCCGACCTCATGCGCGCGCTCAACGTTGAGCGGTGGAGCCTTTTTGAGCGCTGAGCGGAGGAAGCCGAAAACCATGGGAGACTTTTACGTGATTCGAGAGCGCTTGTAATAAAAAAGCGCCAGCCTTTCGGCCAGCGCCTTCAAACGCAGCTTGGGAGAAGCGTTTATTCCATTGTCGTGTCCGGCACAGAATTACCGCGTTGCTTGGCATTCCGTTTCGCCATGAAGCGATCAAAGTCTTCCTGATCCTTGGCACGGCGGAATTCGCGCAGTTCTTCTTCAAAGTCAGCGCGCAACTCATCAAGTTTGCGGCGTTCCTGATTCAAGCGCTCAATTTCGCTCGTGCGCCACTCGTCAAAAGCAACATTGCCGGTGAACGAAGAGGAGCCGCGTGAGGCGGATTTAAACGTGCGAAACATGCCGTCCGTCGCCTGATTGACGTCCCGCTTGAATCCATCAAGCCGCTCGCCCCAGATGATATAGGCCAGCATGGCAAGGCCAAGCGGCCAAAACACCATGAAACCGACAACCATGAGCGCAATCGTCGCCGGCGTCCAAGCCGGACGTATCAGTGCAGATGTGTTCATTACATTGTCCTCAAACAAAGAGCGACCACCCGTTCGGGTCGCAGAACAGTTAGGTATGAATGAGAATTCCCTGATTCAAGAACGTGGCCAAAATAATCGGAACAGCCCAATGGAAAAGAAAATTTGAATGAGTTGCGATAGCGCAAAGAACACGCACACGAACAGTTCTAGTTTCTCCCCATCGCTAATGTGAAACGGCAAAGGAGATATTAATGTTCACCCGGCGCGAAGCACTTTTCTTGGGAACGGCGGCAGCAGGCGTTATCGCGGCGGCCCCGGTTTTTTCAGCGGCACTAAGCGAGGCGGACATAACCAAACTGCCGCGTAAGAAGGTAACGCTCGTCGCGCCGCCTTTTGTGCATGAGCATGAACAGGTCGCCAGCACAGGCCCGCAGGTTATTGAATTTACAATGAAAATTGAAGAAAAAAAGATTGTCATCGATGGTGAAGGCACGACGCTGAACGCTATGACGTTTGACGGCTCGGTGCCGGGCCCGCTTATGGTGGTGCATCAGGACGATTATGTCGAGCTGACCCTCATTAACCCCGACACCAATTCACTCGCCCATAATATCGATTTCCATTCAGCCACTGGCGCTCTTGGAGGCGGCGAGCTGACACTGATTAATCCGGGCGAACAAGTGACCTTGCGCTTCAAGGCAACCCGCACCGGCACATTCGTTTATCATTGTGCCCCGGGCGGCGCGATGATCCCTTGGCATGTCGTGTCCGGGATGAGCGGCGCTATCATGATCCTGCCGCGGGGCGGTCTCGTGGATGGGGGTAACGCCGCCCTGAAATATGACAAAGTGATCTATATCGGCGAGAACGACTTCTACATTCCCCGCGATGCTGACGGCAAATACAAGAGCTACGAATCTGCCGGCGACGGTTATGACGACATGCTCAAGGTCATGCGCGGGCTTATCCCGACACATGAAGTGTTCAACGGCAAAGCCGGAGCGCTCACAGGTGACAATGCGTTGACGGCCAAAGTCGGCGAGACGGTACTGATCGTGCACTCGCAGGCCAACCGCGACACGCGTCCGCATCTGATCGGCGGCCATGCGGATTATGTCTGGGAACATGGCAAGTTCATCAACGCGCCGCATCGCGATTATGAAACCTGGTTCATTCGTGGCGGCTCGGCGGGTGCTGCGATGTACACATTCCTCCAGCCCGGCATTTACGCCTATGTGAACCATAATCTCATCGAGGCCGTCGAGCTCGGCGCTACGGCGCATTTCAAGGTCGAGGGCACATGGGATGATGATTTGATGAAGCAGGTCGCAGCCCCCGGACCTGTCACGAATTGACCTGAGCAACCGCGCAGCAAGGGAGTGTCGGGCATGTTCTTGACCTTGACAGAAAAGGCGCAAGCCAACCGGATATCACCCTTGCTGCCAACCGTCGCCGTGCTTGTTTTGGCGGCGGCCGCTTGGAGTATCTATGCACGACCGCTGAGGTCGGATTTTCCGGCACCGCAAACGATTTCTGTCTTGCCCGATGCGGTTTCTTACCGGCAGTCCGGCGAGTTTTTGAAAAATGGCATGCCGGTGGACGGCCAATTGCAGACGGTGCGTTGGCCGGCACCTCTTATGGTTATGAAGTATCAGGTGTCTGAGCGGGAATACGCCTTTTGCGTTGGTGACGGCGCTTGCGACGCGCTGGACCATACGATTGATGCCGGCAGTGACCGGCCGGTCACGGGGGTCAGCTTTCTCGACACAGAAAAATACAGCCTTTGGCTCAGCGGGAAGACTGGTCAGCAATGGCGCCTGCCGACAGATCAGGAATGGGCGGCCTTGGCCGGATCAAAGTACAATGATGACGCCGTTGGCCGTAAACAAGACGCCGCCGATCCAGCGCAACGTTGGATACGACAATATGAATCGGAAAGTGCCAAAGCCGGTCTTTCTGACCCGGTCATTCATCCATCAGGATTTTTTGGTACCAATGAGAATGATCTTGTCGATCTTTCCGGCAATATCTCCGAATGGACAAGCACATGCTACACCCGTTCGACCCTTTCAGAAAATGGCTCAGTCATTTCGGTCATCGATAATTGCGGCGTGCGCGTCGTCGAGGGAGAGCACCGCGCTTATATGACGGCATTCATCCGCGATGCCAAAAGCGGCGGTTGTTCCGTCGGTACTCCACCGGACTATCTCGGCATGCGTCTTATTCGTGAACAGCCGGGCTTTTTGTGGCGTCTTTGGACCCGGCTTCTTCCTGAAGTACGATTTGATATGAAGAGATAATGTTATGGTGAAACAACAATTGCGCTCTGACCAGACAATCGAGCAAATTCTTGCGCTATGGCCGCAGACAATTCCTGTTTTCATCCGCTTTCATTTGCTCTGCATCGGCTGCCCGATCACGCCTT
>JANOYJ010000021.1:0-3699 GCA_031428815.1 Phyllobacterium sp. | reverse complement strand
GACTCTTCCTCCAACCGCGCCGAGATGCCCTCCAAAATATCGGCGGCGCGGTCAGTGACGGATTCCAAAATGCCGAGAAATATCGAAAAGCCTTCGCAGTTACCGGTGATGAACCCATTGGCGGGTTTTGTCGCATACTTCTCAAATAAAAGGAATGATTTCGGTCGGCAATAACGCACTGTGATCAAACGCTTACCGGCCAGAATGAAAGTCACCGGCTGCATACCGGGATGGTCGGTATCAACAGAATGTAACAGCGGAGTGGTCATGTAATGTGCGCCGTTTTCGATATAAAAACGGCTCGATTCCTCGATTTCCTTCATGTCTTCACGCGTCGGGATCGCGACTTTGGTCAATGCTTCGACACGGGCATCATCATGTTTTGTCGGCTCAATCAGGTCGATCCAAACAGCACTTGCCGGCAACGCCGCATCATCGCCAATTATCTGTAGCGCCAAATGATCGCCTTCAAGCGTAAAAATACGGATCATGCTCGGTTCCGGATATTGGGGGTTGGTTCGAGGCGGGTTAGCACGAAAGAATACGGGCGTCATCTGGGATTAGTCCCCCGCCATCTCCTGTAACCAACCCAGCAACAGCCCCGTCGCACTGCCCCCGCCTGCTGCTGCCACAGCGTAATACGCATTATCAGGTATCAGTATTAAGTCGATAAATGCGATCAGCCGGCCTTGCTTCACCAAATCTCCAGTGATTGAGTGCCAGCCAAGCATGACGCCTTGGCCGTCCAGCGCGGCCTGCGTGACTTGCACATAGTTGGTGAATTGGCGGCCGCGCAGAAGCGGGGGCTTGAGGGAATGAGCCTCGAGAAAATCGGGCCATGTGACCCAGTCGGAATCATCGGCATTCACATGCAACAGAACGGCGCGCTCGAGGCCAATGTTTTCCGACACAAGTTTTTGCTTGAGCTGCGGCGTGCACAGCGGAATGACGCGCTCGTCGAACAGCTTCGTCACCTTTCCGTCGCTCCATTTGCCGTCACCATAGCGCACGGCAATGTTGATGTCGGTCGCAAGGCGCGGGGCGCCGTGATGCGTGGTTTGGACATTGACCGCAATCTCGGGATGGCGGCCATAAAAATCCGCAAGTCTAGGCATTAGCCAATAGGTGGCAAAGCCGATGGAACAGGCAATGGTCACCGCGCCTTCATCCACGTTTTGCATGCGCTTGATATGGGCAATGGCATCGGAAATGCGGCCCAAGCCCTCCAATGCCGCTACTTCCAAAATGCGCCCCGCGGCGGTGAGTGTCGCGGGCCGGGTCGCCCTATCAAGCAGCAGTGTTCCCACATGCTCCTCCAATTGCCTCAGCGCCTGACTGATCGCCGGTTGTGACACAGTCATTTCAGAAGCTGCCTCACGTACGCTGCCGCGTCGCAACACGGTTTCGAAGACGGCAAGGAGACGAAGGGGAGGAAGCGTACGGGACATTAGATTAACCTTGAAGTTATCTTAGTCTAAGTGCTTTGCTGCTTTTCACAAGCTGAAACGAGGCGTATTTTTCGGGAATAAGTGCTGGTTTATGCACAACGCGTTCGCGATCAAGATCACAGGAGCCCTTCCATGAATATCAACCTCTCCGCCGCCGTCGTGCAGAATGCGCACGGTTTGAAAGTACCTCTGCCGGACGGCACCCCGGCATATTTCAACTATTATTGGCTGCGCGATAATTGCCCGACTTCTTTTGACAGCCAGACCCGCGAGCGGGTGTTTGATATTTTTCACCTTGAGGGCGAACCTAAGCCCGAAACGGCGCGCATTGTGGATGGCGCTTTGGAAATTGTCTGGAAGGGCGATGGTCACACCACCAAACATGGCCTCGATTGGCTCGCTGGCTATGCAAAAGGCTTACCGCGCCCCGATCCCGCAAAGCTTCCCCGACGCGCTTGGTATGCCGATCATTACGCCGACATTGCCCGCTTCAAACAGCCGGAGCTTATTGCCGAGAGCACAAAGGTGGCCGAATGGATCAAGGCGCTCTTGGTTGAGGGCGTTGCGATTATCACTGACATGCCGGACAGCGATGCAGGTCTCACCGACCTTGCCAAACTGATCGGCCATATCCGGCCGACGTTCTTCGGCGAATATTTCGATGTGCGCCTCCATATCAAGCCAACAAATCTAGCCTATACCGCCAAGGCGTTGGAACTTCATACGGACACGCCGGCCGAAGATATGGCTCCCGGTATTCAGTTTCTGCACTGCCGCGCCAATAGCGTTGAGGGGGGCGCGAATCTTTTCCTCGATGGCATGGCCGCCGCCAATGATCTGCGCAAAGAGTTTCCTGAAGACTTCGCGCTATTATCAGAAACGCTCATTCCTTATTTCTGCGAGCACGATACCTATGATGTCCGTTCGCGTCAGCGGGTGATTGAGTTGGACGAAAACGGTGAAGTCACGGGCGTTACAATCAGCCAGCATTTGGCCGATATTTTCGACTTGCCGCAGGATTTTCTCGACACCTATTATCCGGCCTTCTGCCGCTTTGGCCGGATGCTGCAATCGGATAAGTATCTTATGCGCTTCCGCTTGAATGCCACAGAATGCATTGTCTTCGACAATCATCGCATTGTGCATGGTCGCTCGGCCTATTCTGCAACCAGCGGTGACCGTTACCTTCGGGGCTGCTATACAGATCGCGGTGAAATGCGCAGCACCTACCGCGCGTTGACAAGTGAAAGTCGTTTCAAATGAATGCTCAGGGTAAAGTTCCAAGCCAAGACTTGGATGCAACAGCCTTGGCGGCACTGCGCGTCGATCTCGCAGCCGCCTTTCGGCTGGCTTATGATTTTGGTTGGCATGAATCCGTCGGCAATCATTTCAGCGCCGCGGTTTCCAGCGATGGCAAACGCTTCCTGATGAACCGCAAATGGCAGCACTTCGGCTCGATCAAAGCCAGTGACTTGCTTTTGCTCGACGCTGATAACCCCGATGTGATGAAGGGCCCCGATGCTCCAGATGCCTCTGCATGGTGCATTCACGGCACAATCCATCGCGAAATGCCCTCTGTCCGCGTCATGCTGCACTGCCATCCACCCTATACGACGGCACTCGCCTGCCTCAAGGACCCGTCGATGAAGCCGATCGATCAGAACACCGCGCGCTATTTTGGCAATCTCGGCATTGACCTCAATTTCGGCGGCATTGCCGACGAGGCGGAAGAGGGCATGCGAATCGCCAAGTCCTTCGGCAATCACGATACCCTTCTCATGGGTAACCACGGTGTCACCGTCAGCGCCCCGACGGTCGCGGAGGCGTTCGAAAACCTCTATTTCTTCGAGCGTGCCGCCAAAACGCTGATCCTTGCCTATTCAACCAGCCAGCCGCTGAATATCATGTCCGATGAAATCGCTGAGAAAACTGCCGAAGGCTGGCGAGCTTACAATGATATGGCGTTTGCCCATTTTGACTTTCTGAAAAGTCGTTTGGACAAGATTGACCCGTCCTACCGCGAATAGATTTTAAAACATGTCCCGCATAGAACCCTATATCGCCCATATCTCCGCTTCTCCCAAAGACGGATGGAATGACCCGCTGCGGGGCAAAATGTCTTGGAATACGTTGGTATCGAGAGACGTAACCCCTACTGACTCCCTCACCGCCGGTGTCGGATATTTTGACCATGGTGAGAGTTTGAAAGTCCACAGTCACTCGGCCGCCGAGATCTATTACATCTTGGAAG
>JANOYJ010000020.1:0-6299 GCA_031428815.1 Phyllobacterium sp. | reverse complement strand
GGAACCAGTAAAGGTTCGCAAATTGTTGGTCAGGCAATTGATAGAGCTTGCCATCGGGACCTGTCGTGAAGCTGGTGCCCATAAAGTCTGCCAGATCAAGACCGGGATTGGTGACGTCCTTGCCGTCGCCAGCCATAAAGTCTGTCAGATTAACGGCGAGCTGGAGGCGAGAATGCGTGCCGATCAGATCAGAATCGTTGACATAGATGTCATAGAGATTGCGGTTAGTCTGCATCTGCGTTTGCACAGCTTGCACCACTTCGCCCTCACCGAGGATCTGATGGTTGACCTTGATGCCGGTGATTTCTTCAAACGCCTTGGTCAAGACGGTCGATTCGTAAGTATGCGTTGGGATGCCTTCAGACAGTGCATTGATTTCCATGCCGGCGAAGGGTTTCGCTGCATTGATAAACCATTGCATCTCTTTCATTTGGTCTTCTTTGGACAGCGTCGAAGGTTGGAATTCGCTATCGATCCACTTCTGAGCCGCGGCCTCGTCGGCCCGTGCTGATCCGGTTGCAGCAAACAGCGCGATGGCTGCCGCTGACACCAAAAGGTGCCTTTTCATAAGTTGTCTCCTCCGTTGCGTATCTCGCCAGATTGCTATCGACATCCTCCCGACGCCGAGCTCAATTTTAATAAGCAAACGAATGTTGAAACGAAACAAGATGAACGTCAAGAGAAAAAATTTGACGACGGTGAGTGCGATACTTTCGTTTTTTTCTTGCCAAAAGATAAAAATTGGGATGAATTAGAAAAAAAGCGAAAATATAGAGGGAAACACCTTGGAGCCTTTACATCCGCGATTGACGGACATTCTGGACATTGCACGTCAACGCGGTCGCGTCGATGTCGAATGGCTGTCGGCCTATTTTGACGTGACGCCTCAGACAATCCGTAAGGATTTGAATGACTTGTGTGATCGGCACCTGCTGCAAAGGATTCATGGCGGCGCGGTTTATCCGTCGGGCGTCACCAATTTCGCCTATGATGCACGGCGCACTCTGGCCGCGGATAGCAAGCAATTAATCGGCGCGGCAGTTGCGCGGCTTATCCCCGATAATTCTTCTATTATTCTCAACATTGGTACCACGACGGAGCAGGTCGCCATGGCGCTGCGCCGTCATCAGGGCATCATGGCAATCACCAACAACATTAATGTCGCCAATATTCTACGCGATGCGCCGTCCGCTGAAGTTGTCATTGCCGGTGGCGTCGTGCGCCATTCAGACGGTGGCATTATGGGTGAGGCGACGATTGATTTTATTAAGCAGTTCAAAGTGGATTTCGCGGTCATCGGAGCGTCTGCTATTGATCGCGACGGCGTCATTTTGGACTATGACTTTCGCGAAGTGAAAGTGTCGCAAGCCATTATCAGCCATGCGCGACAAACTATTCTGGTTGCCGACAGCTTGAAATTTGATCGCACGGCACCGGTTCGTATCGCTGAACTCTCAATGGTCGATATATTTGTCACTGATGCGCCGCCACCTGCCGAAATCGCCGCCCTTTGTGCTGAGCATGATGTGCAGCTGATCGTCGCGGAGGATACGGCCAAGGTACAAGCAGCGTAACTGGCAGCGTGAAGCAGATAGCATGACCGAGAAAATCCATGACCTCTTCATCATCGGCGGCGGCATCAATGGATGCGGCATCGCAAGGGACGCGGTGGGGCGTGGCTATTCGGTATTTCTCGCCGAGATGAACGATCTTGCATCAGGCACATCACGGGCTGCGACAAAGCTGATCCATGGCGGCCTGCGCTATCTCGAACATTACGAGTTCCGGCTGGTGCGCGAATCCTTGATGGAGCGTGAGGTGCTTTGGGCCAATGCGCCGCATATTATCTGGCCGCTGCGCTTTGTTCTGCCGCATCACAAGGGGCTCAGGCCTGCTTGGCTCCTACGGCTCGGTCTCTTCATTTACGATCATCTGGGCGGGCGCAAATTGCTGCCCCCGACCAAGACACTCGATATGACGACAGACGAATCCGGCAAGCCGCTGAAAAATCTCTTCAGCAAGGGTTTTGAATATTCAGATTGCTGGGTCGATGATGCGCGCATGGTTGTGCTCAATGCCCAGGATGCCGCCGTGCGCGGCGCCGTGATCCGGACGCGTACCAAGGTGCAATCGGCGCGAAGGGTTGGCGGGATTTGGAGCGTGACTGTCCAAGATTCAATCACAAGCGAAACGGAAGAAGTGAAGGCCAAAATGCTGGTCAATGCGGCCGGCCCATGGGTGGACGAGGTTATTGGCAAAGCGCTTGGCAAAAACGATTCGAATAATGTCCGTCTTGTGCAAGGCAGCCATATCATTGTGCCTAAAATCTTCGAGCATGACCGCTGCTACATTTTCCAAAATGCCGACAACCGCATCATCTTCGCTATTCCTTATGAGCGCGATTTCACGCTGATCGGAACAACGGACCAAGACTATACCGGCGATCCGACGAATGTCGAAATCTCCAAGGCTGAGATCAATTATCTCTGCGATGCAGCGAGCGAGTATTTTGCCAAGCCGATCCGCCCCGACGACATTGTCTGGACCTATTCCGGCGTGCGCCCTCTGTTCAATGATGGCGCATCCAAGGCGCAGGAAGCGACGCGGGACTATGTGTTGAAGGTCGACGGCACGGCGGCAGAAGGCGCGGTGCTGAATGTTTTCGGTGGCAAGATCACAACCTATCGCCGCCTTGCAGAGCATGTTCTTGAAAAAATTGAAGAAGTGCTCGGCAAGAAAGCTGCGCCATGGACGCGAAGTGCGACATTACCAGGGGGTGATTTTCCGGCAATGGGGTTTGCAACCGAAGTCAAGAAATTGAAGCAGTCTTATTCGTTCCTTGATGAGCGTCAATTGACGCGAATGGTTCGTCTTTATGGGACAAAGGCGCACGCGATTTTGGGTTCCGCTAAAAAGACTGAGGATCTCGGCCGCCGGTTCGGGGCGGATATGACGGAGGCGGAGGTCCGTTATTTGATGATAGAGGAATGGGCCATGACGGCAGAGGACGTTCTTTGGCGGCGGACTAAAGCGGGGTTGGTCACGAGCAAAGCCGAGAGCGAGACCCTTGATATTTTTATGAATTCCGCCCGAAAACAGGCGGCCTAAACTACATCATCCCGGGAGGGGACCATGCCGGATTACATTTTGGCCATTGACCAAGGGACCACATCGTCCCGCGCAATTGTCTTTGACAGTAAACGCCATATTGTCGGCAGTGCCCAGAAAGAATTCCCGCAGATTTTTCCTGCCTCCGGCTGGGTCGAACATGATCCGGAGGAAATTTGGAAAAGCGTTTTGACTACCGTCAAAAGCGCAATCAAGAAGTCCGGGATTGAACCCAATCAAATTGCAGCGATGGGTATCACCAATCAGCGCGAAACTGTCGTTATTTGGGATAAGTCAACCGGCAAGCCGATCCACAATGCGATTGTCTGGCAGGACCGGCGAACCTCGGCGATCTGCACTAAACTTAAGAAGCAAGGGTTGGAGCCACTATTCACCAAGAAAACCGGCCTGCTGCTCGATCCCTACTTTTCCGGCACCAAACTCTCATGGATATTGGACATGGTTCCGGGAGCACGTAAGCGCGCTGAAAAAGGCGAGATTCTGTTTGGCACCATCGACGCATTTCTCATTTGGCGATTAACCGGCGGCAAAGTTCACGCAACCGACGCCACGAATGCGTCACGCACGCTTCTATATAATATCGCGAAGAATGAATGGGACGGCGAGCTTCTCAAAATCCTACGCGTCCCTGCTGCTATGCTCCCCGAGGTTAAAGATTGCGCCGATGATTTTGGCATGACGGACAAGGCACTGTTTAGTGCCGAAATCCCGATCCGCGGCGTCGCTGGCGACCAACATGCCGCGACCATCGGGCAAGCGTGTTTTCAACCGGGCATGATGAAGTCCACCTATGGCACGGGCTGTTTTGCAGTTTTGAACACCGGCACCGACATTGTGCGTTCTAAAAACCGCCTGCTTACCACGATTGCCTACCGGCTGAATGGCAAAACGACCTATGCGCTCGAAGGGTCGATCTTTATTGCGGGCGCTGCCGTCCAGTGGTTGCGCGATGGACTGGGAATTATCAAGAGCGCCAATGAGACCGGCAAGCTCGCCGAAAGTGCCGATGCGACGCAGGATGTTTATCTCGTTCCCGCCTTTGTCGGATTGGGTGCGCCGTATTGGGATGCAGATGCTCGCGGTGCAGTTTATGGGCTGACACGAAATTCGGGTCCTGCTGAGTTTGCCCGCGCCGCCTTGGAATCAGTTGCCTACCAAACGAATGATCTTTTGACGGCCATGAAGAAAGATTGGAAGAGCACCGGCACTGAGACTGTGCTTCGCGTGGATGGCGGCATGGTGGCTTCCGACTGGACGATGCAGCGTCTCGCCGATATTCTGGACGCGCCGGTGGACCGTCCGACCATCTTGGAAACGACAGCTCTCGGTGCCGCTTGGTTAGCTGCCCAAGCGTCGGGATTGTGGCCGGATCAACAAGGATTTGCCAAAAGCTGGGCGCTCGACAAACGGTTTTCGCCAAAAATCGACCCTAAACGTCGCAAGGCAAAGCTCAATGGATGGGCCGAGGCGATCCAACGCACGCTCTCGATCTGATTACTTCAAATCGCCAAATTCATCTGAAAACATTAGAAAAACATAAAAGTCGCATTTCAGTTACTCAATGTCGTCTGCAAACACCAATCCAGCTTCACGAAACTGTTGGCTTGACACGCATCGGGGGCGGGCTAGTCTCCTCTATGGAAAATGAAATTCCGGCAAACGGATATCGGGGACGACACGTAAATCCTGTCAGACAGGAAAATTGGGAGCTAAAAGACAATGAACGAATTCGAACATAAATTGAGAGCGGCTGAGAAGCTGGCCTCACGGTCGTCGGTCTCGCGCCGCGACTTCATGCAGCTGGCCGCTTTGGCCGGTTTGACAATCCCGACTGCGAACGCACTTCTCTTGGGTTCAGCCCGTGCAGACGAGCCGAAAAAGGGCGGCAATTTTATCATCGGCATGGAAGGCGGCTCTGCCTCCGACTCGCTCGATCCACGCACATATGCCGACTCGGTTATGATTGCAGCATCACTTGCCATCTGTAACTGCCTTGTAGAATTTGACGACAAGGGCAATCCAACCGGTGAATTGTTTGAGAGTTGGGAAGTTAAACCCGGCGCTGCCGAATGGGTATTCAATGTCCGCAAAGACATTAAGTTCTCCAATGGCAAAGCGCTTGATGCTGACGACATTATCTACTCGATCGGCATCCATCGCGGTGCGGACACAAAGTCTCCTGCCAAGGGCATTCTTGAGCAGATCAAGGAAATCAAGGCAATCTCACCAACGCAGGTCGGCATTACACTCTCTGCCGGTAACGCGGATTTCCCGGTCATTCTCGGCGATTACCACATCGTTATCGTGCCTAAGGATTTCACTGATTGGCAGAAGCTGGTTGGTACCGGTGCTTACACCCTTGAAAGCTTTGAACCAGGTGTTCGCATTGTTCTCAAAAATCGTGGCGATTACTGGAAGTCCGGTCGCGCCAATTTCGACACCGTCGAAATCCGCAACATTCAGGACGTTGCTGCCCGTACCGCTGCTTTGCAGTCCGGTGAAGTCCATGCGGTCAACCGCTTGGATGCGCGTACTGTCGATCTTTTGATGAAAGATCCCAATCTCAACATTGTCCGCACCAAGGGCACGGGCAACCGGTTCTGCTTCGTGGCTCAAGTCACCGCCGATCCGTATACCAACAAGGACCTTCGTCTCGCGCTCAAATACGGTATGGACCGCGAGGCGATTATTAAGCAGGTGTATAATGGTTATGCCGTTCCCGGAAATGACCACACGCTTGATGCTCTGAACCCTTACTACAATACTGCCATGCCACAACGCGCGTTTGATCCAGACAAAGCTGCCTTCCACTTCAAGAAGGCCGGCATTGCAGCGGGCACCGTTATTGAACTTCAAACGTCGGAAGGCGCGTGGGGTACAGCGGTGGATTGCGCTTCGATCTATCAGGAATCCCTGAAGAAGGCCGGCGTTGATCTGACGGTCAACAAAGTGTCAGCTGATGGGTATTGGGACAATGTTTGGCCGAAAGTGCCGTTCTGCGCCGTTTATTGGGGCCGTCGTCTTTCAGCCGATCAGACGTTCTCGCAGACCTATGGTGTTGAAGCTGATGGAGCACCGGCACAGTGGAACGATTCCAAGTGGGTCAATGCAGACTTCCAAAAACTGGTGGTCGATGCCCGCGTTGAACTCGATGAAGCCAAGCGCAAGGA
>JANOYJ010000019.1:0-2182 GCA_031428815.1 Phyllobacterium sp. | reverse complement strand
GGCCACGCTGGGGTTCGCGCAAGCGTCCCTCGCCATGAAACAACAAACAGCCGCGATCATTTGCGTGGTCTGTGCATGCCGACTGTTGCGAACAGCGGTTGAAAGAAGAGTATTAAGTGACTGAAATAATTGAAAATACTGCCACATACACAAACGGTTTTGCGGCGATGGGTCTGTCTGGCATTGTGCTGAAAGCACTTGAAGCGGCAAGCTTTGACACACCGACACCGATCCAAGCGCAAGCCATTCCACCGCAAATGCTGGGCCGTGACATTCTCGGCGTTGCCCAGACCGGTTCGGGCAAGACGGCGGCCTTTGTGCTGCCGATCCTCAAGGACATTATGGCGATGGGCGATAAGCGCCAGCATAATACGGCGCGTGCGCTGATTATGGTGCCGACACGCGAACTCGCCGTTCAGATCGAAGAATGCATCCGGATGTTTGCCAAGGGCGCACATATCTCGACGGCTCTGGTGCTGGGCGGGATGTCGCGTTTCTTGCAGATCAAGAAAATGCTGCCGGGCGTTGATTTTCTCATCGCTACACCGGGCCGTTTGCTTGACCTGATGAATGAAGGCGCAGTGAAGCTCGGCGATACCAAGTTTCTGGTGCTCGACGAAGCGGACCGTATGCTCGACATGGGCTTTATCAAAGACGTGCGCAAAATTGCTGCCAAGGTGAACCCGACGCGCCGCACGGCCTTATTTTCCGCAACAATGCCCGCCGAAATCGAAGATCTTGCCAAAAGCCTGATGAAGGATCCTGTCCGTATCGAAGTTGCCCGTCCGGGCACGTCGGTGACGACGGTTCAGCAGCAGTTGATTTATCTCGCGCGCGGCGAAAAACGCGCTTGTCTCGCTGCGCTTTTGAAAAAGTCTGAGTTTGAACGCGTCATCGTGTTCACCCGCACCAAGCATGGTGCGGACGCCGTGACACGCTATCTTGAAAAGGATGGCTTTTCCAATGCCGCCATTCACGGCAATAAATCACAGAATGCCCGCCAAAAGGCACTCAATGACTTCAAAACCGGTGCCATCAAGATTTTGGTCGCCTCTGACATCGCCGCTCGCGGTATCGATGTGACCGGCATTTCGCATGTCATCAATTTTGACTTGCCGGATGAGGCTGAGAGTTATGTGCATCGCATTGGCCGTACTGCCCGCAATGGCGCGACGGGTATTGCTGTGACGCTGTGCGAGCCGGACGAGAATGATAAATTGCGTTCGGTTGAGCGTTTGACGCGCTTGAAGTTGACCGTGATTGAAAAGCCGGAATTCGTTGTGAAGCCTAAGACTGCCGCTGACAATGCGGAAGACCGGCGTTCAGATGCGATGCCTAATCGTTCGCGCCCACGCGGCGAGCGCCCATCAGGTCAGCGGAAGCCAAGCGGCGATCGTCCGCAGGGCGAGCGCAGACCCGGCGATCACAAGCAAGGCGAGCGTAAGCACGCGACCGGAGGTGCGCATCCTGCCTTCGCGCCGACTGTTCGTGCGGATGCGCCAAAGAGCGATGCGCCGAAGAAGCGTCGTTTCCGTCCTAACCGCGCCCGCGCCGCAGCTTAACAGAACCGCATAATTAATGTCCGGAATTACCGCGCTTGCCTTTTCTTACGTGCTGTCGCAGTTTTTCCGGTCGTTTTTGGCGGTTCTCTCGCCGGTTCTGATTGCGGAACTCGGCGCCACAAAGAATGATCTGGCGCTGGCCTCCGGCGCTTTTTTCCTCACCTTTGGTTTGATGCAGTTCATCGTCGGTGTGGCGCTGGACCATTATGGCCCACGCCGCACGACCTCGATAATCTTCGGTGTTTTTGCCGGGGCGGGATCGCTGTTGTTTGCCTCCGCACAGGGGCCTTGGCATTTAATTCTCGCCATGAGCCTGATCGGTATTGCCTGCGCTCCGGTCTTGATGGCCTCGTATTTTATCTTCGCCCGTAATTTTGCACTGTCGAGATTTGCCTTGATGACCTCTTGGCTGGTCGCCTTCGGCATGACCGGCAATGTCATCAGTGCGTCGCCACTTGCCGCTGCGGCGGAAGTTTTTGGCTGGCGGTGGGTGATGGTTGGGCTTGGTGTCACCAGCGTTGTTATCGCCGTAGTGATTTTTGCCTTGGTGAGAGATCCTGAGCGGGTGGAGACAGAGACCAAAGCCGGGCTTTCCGGATATTGGACGTTGATGAAAGATG
>JANOYJ010000018.1:0-10576 GCA_031428815.1 Phyllobacterium sp. | reverse complement strand
TCACCGACTGCCGCTTTTTTTATATATTAGGCAGAGAAATCAAACTTTATTGATAACTTTCTTCACAGCATCTTTGGCCTTGCCAACAGCCTGCTGCGCCTCGCCTTTGCGCTCCTGCATCATACCCTGGGCATGCAGGCGATCATTGCCTACCGCTTTGCCGGCTGCCTGTTTCACATTGCCCATGGCCTCATTGGCGGCGCCCTTGATTTTGTCGGTCGTGCTGGTCATTGCGTGTCTCCTGATATGTGTTGTGTTTGAACGGCAAACGCGCGGTCCGAACTCAGGGCGTTGCGCAAGCCGCTGGCAATAAAACGCGGCTGTCGGCAGAAAGTTCCTCAATGCACAAACGCGCCGGCGTGCTTTTTCAATCTCACTGGCCGGAACAATTGGAGCGTCCGGCGCGTTAAGGCTGCGACACGTGCTTTGTGCGGTCATCACACAATTTAAAAAGGAATGACGATGAAACAGAAACTTTTAGCCGCAGTGGCCTGCTTGTTTATCAGCAGTCCCGCGCTTGCGATGACAGAAACTGAGTGTGCCGACATGTGGACTAAAGCCGACGCCAATGCGGACGGTACGCTAACTGCCGCAGAGTCCGAACGCTACTCCGCTTGGATGCGGGTGGCCGAAAAGTCGATGGCTGCGGACGGCGCGATTAATGAAGCAATGTTCAAAGAAAACTGCATGGCGGATGTTTTCGTCACAGCCAGTGTTGACGAAGGCGCACCGCTCGAAGGTGCCAACAGCTTCACCGAAGGACAAGCCCAGGACCGGATTATCGCGGCCGGACTGACTGCCCCGTCAACCTTGACCAAGGATGACAAAGGCATTTGGCGCGGCACCGCCACAGAAGGCGGCGAGTCCATGGAAGTGGCCGTCGACTACAAGGGCAATGTCGTCACTAAGTAATGCAAAACCGAACTCAAATCAGAGAAAGTCAACACCATGCAAACGATTACCAAAGTTTTTGAACAATACGAGCACGCCAAGCAAGCAGTCAACGACTTGGAGGCATTCGGTATCAATCCTTCTGCGATAAGTCTTGTGGCAAGAGAGAACCATGTGAATGACAATGTTGCCACAGGTGAAGCTTCTGAAGCCGGCACAGGCGCAGGAATTGGCGCTGCCGTCGGCGGAACCGCCGGACTTTTGACCGGACTGGGCCTTATGGCAATTCCAGGCGTTGGCCCGGTTGTTGCAGCTGGTTGGTTGGTCAGCACCGCTCTCGGCGCTGTTGCCGGTGGTGCGACAGGCGGGATTGTGGGTTCACTTGTCAGTGCAGGTGAGCCGGATGATCACGCGCATGTTTATTCAGAAGCGTTGCGCCGTGGCGGATCGCTCCTCTCCGTAAAAGCTGAGGATCATCAGGCAACAGAAGTGCGTGCTATTCTCGACGGGCATCAGCCGCTCGATCCAATCGAACTTGGCGCTGACTACCGCAGAGCCGGATGGGACAAATTTAATCCCGATGCCGACACATTTGCATCCGATCACGCAGAAGCTGACCGGATTCGCCGCTCAAGCTGATAAGAACGGCGGCCGGCGCGTTGGTGATGAACCGGCGCGCCGTTTTGTCTTGAGTTTCCAACAATCGTTTTACGGAACTTTTTCGCGGGTGAAGCATTCTGTCCTCATCCGCCCAAACGCGAGAATACGGGGAAGTTACTAAAAGCCCGGTCGGTCTCGATAAATTTCGAAAGACTCCGTCATGCTTCGATTACCCGGCAAGTTCGGTCAACGCCCAACTTTGACGTGGGACGACAGTCAGTTAATCAGTGCCGAGATTTTCGGGCCGGAACGCGCAAAGCAGCACGCACAAACGCTGGCGGCCTCGCAAAAGGTTACCGAACACCCGCCTTACGTCCATTCCGTCATCAGCCGCCTGAGTGACAACGCGGCAGTTCTGTTGAATTGTTACAACGAAATTACCCAGGCGATCAGTGATGGGAAAACCGTTACGCCGGCCGCGGAGTGGCTGATCGACAATTACCATTTGGTCGAAGAACAGATACGCCAGACAAGCGCCGATTTGCCGCCCGGCTACTATAACCAATTACCAAAACTTGCAGAGGGTCCGCTTGCCGGACATCCGAGGATTTTTGGATTGGTCTGGGCCCATGTCGCGCATACCGACAGCCGGTTCGATCCCCAATTACTGAGCGATTTTGTCAATGAATATCAGCAGGTTCAGCCGCTGACGATTGGCGAACTTTGGGCTGTGGCGATCAGCCTCAGGCTTATCCTGATTGAGAATCTGCGCCGCGTGTCTTTGCGCATTGCCGCCGCACGCCGCAGCCGTGAAGCGGCCGACCGTATCGCCGATCAGGTTCTCTCCGCGCAGAGCAAGACGTCCGGTACCGAGGACGTTTTCCAAGTTCTTGCAGGTGCGGAAATTTCGCACCCGTTTATCGTTCAATTAATCCACCGCTTGCGGGATCAGGAGGGCTTGGCGGAACACGCACTCGATTGGCTTAAACTCAAAGTAGAGGCGCTTGGCTATTCCTTTGAGACCGTCGTCAACTCCGAACATCACCGGCAAAGCGCAGCTAATGTAACGGTGCGAAACATCGTCACCAGCATGCGTTACATTTCTGACGTCAACTGGGAAACATGGTTCGATAGTGTCAGTTTAGTTGACGCGGAGCTTCGCGACAGATCCCATTACGGCGACATGGATTTTCCAAGCCGCACCCTTTATCGCACGGCGGTAGAAGAACTCGCGCGCGGTTCAGATCTCGTGGAGCTTGACGTCGCACGCCTAGCACTGCAGCAAGCTGGAACAGGGGAGGGCGAGACCGAAAGCGCAGTCCGCGACCCCGGGTATTTCCTTATCGGCCCCGGCCGCGCCGGTTTTGAAACGCAGTTGGGCTTTAAGGCGCCATTGCTAAAGCGCAGCCGAAATTTTGTGAAAGCAATGGGCCTGCAGGGATATCTGGGTTCGATCGCGCTTTTGACGCTTGTCCTGATCTGGGCCCTGGTCAGCGGTGCAACGACGCAGAGCGTTTCAGGCTTTGTGATTTTTGTGCTTGCACTTGCAGCGGTTCTCCCGGCCTCGGACTCCGCGCTTGCGCTGATCAATTTCGGTGTAACCCGCCTCATGGAGGCCGGGGTCATACCGGGCCTCGCCTTGCGCGATGGTGTGCCGGAACAGTATCGCACGCTCGTCGCTGTTCCGACAATGTTGACCTCGCGAGACGATATCGCGGAAATGGTTGACCGGGTTGAAGTTCATTACTTGTCAAACGCGGCAGGTGAATTGTATTTCGCTTTGCTCACCGATTGGACAGACTCTCCAAGTGAGGAAGCGGCTTCGGACTCCGCATTGCTCGATGAAGCGCTTGCCGGGATTTCCCGGTTAAACCAGCGTTACGATACAAATTGTTTTCTGCTTTTACACCGCTCTCGAAAATGGAATGCCCAAGAAAACAAATGGATGGGTTGGGAGCGCAAACGCGGCAAATTGCATGAGCTGAACCGCCTGCTGCTGGGCGCCTCGGACACAAGTTTTTCAACCATTGGTGGGCAGGTGCCAACTTCGGTCAAATTTGTCTTGACGCTTGACGCCGATACCAAGCTTCCGCGCGATGCCGCACGCAGGCTGGTTGGAAAGCTCGCGCATCCGCTAAACCGGCCCATTTATGATGCGCAATCAGGAAGGGTCACGAGTGGCTATGCTGTGTTGCAGCCACGCGTAACACCTTCGTTGCCGACCGGTGATAACGGCTCATTGTTTCAGCGGATATTCTCCACGCCACGCGGCACTGACCCTTATGTATTCGCCGTTTCAGACGTTTATCAGGACCTGTTTGCTGAAGGATCATTCGCGGGCAAAGGCATCTATGACATTGCAGCTTTTGAGGCGGCACTTGAGGGGAAAATTCCTGAAAATACCCTGCTTAGCCATGATCTGTTCGAGGGAATATTTGCACGCGCCGCACTGGTCACTGACATTGAGGTGGTCGAAGAGTATCCGGATCGCTACAATGTCGCTGCCTCGCGCCAGCATCGATGGACGCGCGGCGACTGGCAGCTTTTGCCTTGGCTGACCAATAATTGGTTCGGCGACAATGTTGTTCAGACGCGCTTACCGTCCTTGGGCCGGTGGAAGATGATTGATAATCTCCGGCGCTCGCTTGTGCCGCCGGCAATGCTTTTGAGCCTGTTTCTTGGTTGGGGCCTATTGCCGCCTTTGAGCGCTCTCAGCTGGACGTTTGCGCTGGTGTTGATCAATGCCCTTCCGGCGCTTTTGCCGGCGCTTTCAGGTGCCTTGCCCAAGCGAAAACGGGTCACCATTGAAAGCCAGGTCAAATCAAATCTCAGCGACTTTGCGCACGCTTTCTCATATGTCGGTGCCAATCTGATGTTCCTCAGTCATCAAGCTTGGTTGATGACTGACGCAGTTTTCCGCACGCTTTACCGTCTCAAAGTAAGCCGTAAGAACCTGCTTGAATGGACCACAGCCGCGCAAGCCGCGTCCAGTCCAACACCCGGAATATCGAGCCTCAACCGCGTGATGTCTGCCAGCCTTGTGACCGGGTTGGTCGCACTTGTGCTTGCGTGGTTACGCGGCGATATAGGCTCACTCGTCGTACTGCCTTTCGCTGTTTCATGGTTGCTTGCACCATCGTGCGCTCATTGGATGAGCCAAGTTCCGAAACTCGCTGACACTGAAACTGTCGCGACACAAGACATCAAAATGCTGCGAATGGTGGCTCGCCGGACATGGCGCTTCTTTGAGACCTTTGTGACCGCACAAGACTCTATGTTGCCGCCTGACAACTTTCAGGAGGATCCCGATCCGAGAGTTGCCCACCGAACGTCACCCACCAATATCGGGCTCTATCTCTTATCGGTGGTAAGTGCCAAGGAGTTTGGCTGGCTGAGCGTCGGCGACGCTATCTCCCGGTTTGAGGATACGATTGCCAGCGTGAACCTCATGGAAAAATACCGCGGGCACCTCTATAATTGGTACCAGACGCAGACACTCGCGCCATTGGAGCCGAAATATGTGTCCACCGTCGATAGCGGAAATCTAGCAGGCCATTTGATAGCTCTCGCCAATTACTGTGAGAAATGGATTGAAGACCCCTCTGACAATTTGGCGAAACTGGATGGCATCGAAGACGTTATTGACATTCTGGCTTTTGAGCTTGCCGCAATGCCGGACGACCGGCGTCAATTGCGGCCAATGCGGCAAAAGCTTGAAGCACAAATTGCGGCGTTTCGGCGTGGTTTGAGCAAGGCACGCGAGACGCCCGAAATGCTACCGGTGCGGCTGATCGAGCTTTCCGTTCAAGCGGTAGGCATTGAGACGACCGTGTTGGAAATTGACACGGATACAAGGTCACGCGCAGGTCAGCAGTTGCTGACATGGTCCGATAGTTTGCGCGAGACGATAGAAACTCATTTTCGCGACGCATCTTTGGGGCACGCGGTTATTGTAGCCCAACGTCAACGGCTGCACGAGATCGCGCGACAATCACGCAAACTTGCACTCGACATGGAGTTTACATTTTTACTGGATCCACAGCGGTTACTTTTCTCAATTGGCTTCAGGGTTCCCGAGGCCATGCGCGACGAGAGCTGTTACGATATGTTGGCGTCAGAGGCGCGACTGGGCAGTTTCTTTGCCATTGCCAAAGGTGACCTGCGCACACGCCATTGGTTCCGCTTGGGGCGCACCGTCACGGCGGTGAGGGGCGGTGCGGCGCTTATGTCATGGTCCGGTTCAATGTTCGAGTATCTCATGCCGTCTCTGGTGATGCGGGCACCAAGCAGCAGTCTTCTTGACCAGTCAACACGGCTCGTTGTGCGCAGGCAGATCGACTACGCCAATGCGCAGGGCCTGCCATGGGGTATATCAGAATCGGCCTTCAGCGCGCGTGACATTGAATTCACCTATCAGTATTCAAACTTTGGCATCCCGGGTCTGGGATTCAAACGCGGGCTTTCTGAGAACTTCGTGATCTCCCCCTATGCGACCGGATTGGCATCTATGGTGGCACCGCGTCAGGCGGCGAAAAACTATGCACGGCTTGAACGCGAAGGCGCACGCGGTGTGTATGGGTTTTATGAAGCGCTGGACTACACGCCTTCCAGATTACGCAAAGGTGAAACTTCGACAATCGTGCGCGCCTATTTCGCTCATCATCAAGGCATGACAATTGCTGCTGTTCTCAACGCTGTCAAAAATGGACAGATGCGCGACAGATTTCACGCCGAGCCGATGGTTCGGGCGACAGAACTGTTGTTGCAAGAGCGGGCTCCACGAGACGTGCCGGTCACGCTTGTGCGGGTGGAAACCAAGAGCGGCCCCGAAACGCGGGGTATTTTGGCCCCGACATCGCGGGTTGTCAGATTTGAGGATCTTGGACAGCCCGCAACCCATTTGATGTCAAACGGTGCTTATAGCGTCATGCTGACTGCCGCGGGCGGCGGGTATAGCTCTTGGAACGGCATGGCACTCACACGCTGGAAGGAAGACATTGCCAATGATGACTGGGGAAGCTTCTTCTATCTTCGGGAACCAAAAAGCGACAAAAGATGGTCTGCCGGATTCATGCCCTTCGCCACTGGGGCCGATGATTATTCGGCTTCATTCACCGAAGATAAAGCTGAGATTACCCGTACCGACGGGAGTATCAAAACCACACTTGAATGTGTGGTTTCGCCCGAGGATGCGGCCGAAGCCCGCCGCGTAACCATCACAAATTCTGCCCTGAGCGCGCGGGAGGTTGAACTGACGTCTTATGCCGAGTTGGTTTTGGCACCCCGCGCGGCGGATTCAGCGCACCCCGCCTTCTCCAAACTCTTTGTTGAAACTGAATTCATTCCCGAAATTGAAACCCTCATTGCGACACGCCGCCGCCGGTCACCGCATGAAGCCGAAATTTGGACTGCGCAGTTTATCGTCGTCGACGGGGAACAGATTGGCAGTCTTGAATTTGAAACCGATCGCGCCCGCTTCATCGGCATCGGCAATAGCCGACGGGATCCCCTTGCTTTGAAGTCCAACCAGAAACTTTCAAACACCGTCGGCGCGGTGCTTGATCCTGTGTTCGCGTTCCGCGTGCGTCTGCGCATTCCTGCGGGCAGGCAAGTGAACTGCACACTCTGGACGGTCGCCGCAAGCACACGTGAGGCGGTGCTTGACCTTGTTGATCGCCACCGTCAAACCGCCGCCTATGACCGCGCCCTGACAATGTGTTGGACGCAGGCGCAAATTCAATTGCGCCATCTTTCGATCAATCATGAGGAAGCCCATTTATTTCAGACGCTGGCGGGCCACATTCTTTATACGAACGCCGCACTGCGCCCGTCCTCCAGACTTTTGCAGGACAATGCCGGTTCACAGTCCTCGCTTTGGCCGCACGGCATTTCTGGGGATCGGCCGATCGTTTTGGTTCGTATCGACGATATCGATCATATTGAACTGGTGCATGAAATATTGCGCGCCTTTGAGTATTGGAAAACCAAGCAATTGGTGGTCGATATTGTCATTCTCAACGAACGCATGTCGTCCTACACCCAAGACCTGCAAATCGCCATTGAGGCGCTGGTTCGCAAAAGCATCATCCCAAAATCGCCTACCGCAATTGTTGAATTAGGTGACGTGTTTACGCTTCGTGCCGACTTGTTGCCACAAGAGAGCCTTCGCATCCTTCCTGCCGTCGCCCGGGTGGTATTGGTAAGCCGAAGAGGAAATCTCGCCAGCCAGTTGAACAGATTGCCACAGACGCCAGCCCTGCCGCAAAAGGATCTTTATGCTCGGCCACCCCAATCTGCTTCAGCATTACCCGCATTGGTTCCCGACAATACCGAATTTTTCAATGGCTTTGGCGGATTTAAAGATCATGGGCGCGAGTATGTGACCGTTCTCAATGCCGCCAATCCAACACCGGCACCTTGGCTCAATGTTATAGCCAATCAAGCCTTCGGTTTTCAATGCACCGCCGATGGAGGCGGCTACACGTGGTTTGGCAATAGTCGTGAAAATCAAATCACCCCGTGGAATAATGACTCCGTCAGTAACCCGCCGGGCGAGGCGATTTTTGTCAGGGATGAGTCAGACGGGACCTTGATTTCGCCGACAATGAAACCGCTGAATTCCCCGGAGGGCACGCATACTGCGCGGCACGGCTTTGGCTATACAATATTTGAACGTGAAGCGCGTGAACTTAAGCTCGAACTTCTACAAACAGTGCCCCTTGAAGGGTCGGTGAAGTTTTCAAAGCTCACACTCACCAACAACGCGTCGACCACGCGTCGCCTAACAATTACTTTTTTCGCAGAGTGGGTGTTGGGCACGTCCCGCGCGGCAAGTGCACCATTTGTCACCACGGCCATTGATGTCACGACAGGCGCGATGTTTGCCAAAAATCCTTGGAGTTTGCAATCCAAACACCAAGTCGCATTCGCCGACATCGGCGGCGAGCAAACCGCTTGGACCGGTGACCGGCGTGAGTTCATCGGGGCTTTTGGTACGCTTGCAAACCCGGCCGGCTTGGCTTCGGGTGTGGCATTGTCCAATCGTACCGGCGCGGGCTTTGACCCGTGCTGTGCGATGCAAATAGAGATAACAATTGCGCCGGGCGCTTCCAAAGAAGTCGTAATCCTGTTTGGTGCCGCAGCTAATGAGAGCGAGGCACAATCGCTCATCCAGCAATCGCGGCAAGCTCACCCTGATGCTGTGTTGGGCGACGTCAAGCGCTTTTGGACTGAGACATTGGGTGCGATGCAGGTCAAGACACCCGATCGAACCTTCGACGTTTTGTTGAATGGCTGGCTCCTTTACCAGACACTTGCCTGTCGCATGTGGGCGAGATCGGGCTTTTACCAAGCGAGCGGTGCATATGGATTCCGCGATCAATTACAGGACTCACTGGCTTTACTGACCTGCCATCCATCGATCGCCCGTGAGCACATTTTACGCGCCGCCTCGCGTCAGTTTGTCGAGGGTGATTTTCAACATTGGTGGCTTCCCGCAAACGGAACGGGCGTGCGCACACGCATCTCGGATGACAATGTCTGGTTGGCTTTCTGCGCCAATCAATATCTCAACGTGACGCAAGATGACAATATTCTAGACGAGATCGTTCCATTTATTGAAGGACAGTTCGTAAGTCCCGGCGCGCACGACGCATTTTTCTTGCCCACTGTATCTGAAGAGACGGCGACGCTGTTCGAGCATTGCGCCCGCGCTCTTGACCGGGCGCTGCCAAAGGGCAGCCACGGTCTTCCCTTGATGGGAACAGGTGACTGGAATGATGGCATGAACCGTGTCGGCGAAGGCGGATTGGGCGAGAGCGTGTGGCTCGGCTGGTTCTTGCTCAAGACATTGAAAGACTTCATTCCGGTCGCGGAAAAGCGCGGCGATGCAGTGAGGGCAGGGGCTTGGCGCGAGCGGGCCCAGGAACTAGCAGCGGCGCTGGAGCGCGAGGCTTGGGACGGGCAATGGTACCGGCGCGGTTATTTCGACGACGGTACGCCGCTTGGATCTGCGCAAAACGACGAGTGCCGAATTGATTCAATCGCACAGTCTTGGGCTGTTCTCTCGGGAGGTGCCTCTCCGGAACGCGCTTTGCAAGCGATGGAGCAATCGTACCAACAACTCGTTCGCCAAGAGGCTTCGCTGGCGCTTTTGTTTACGCCGCCTTTCGACAAATCCGCGATGGAACCCGGCTATATAAAGGGCTACCCGCCGGGCATCCGCGAAAATGGCGGGCAATATACGCACGGCGCACTTTGGTCGATTTTTGCCCATGCTGAGCTTGGTCAATCCGACCGCGCCATGGAAATATTTTCCATCATCAATCCGATCAATCATGCGCGAACCGAGGAAGACGCCAAAAAATATCGCGTTGAGCCGTATGTCATTGCCGCTGATGTCTATTCAGTGGCACCACATGTCGGCCGGGGTGGTTGGACATGGTACACAGGTTCCGCCGGTTGGATGTACCGGGCAGGTCTTGAGGCCATCCTCGGTGTAACGCGCGAAGGCGATAGGCTGCGCATTAAACCGTGCATCCCTGCGGCATGGCCGGGTTTTGAATTGACATGTCAATTTGGCGGCACGCGCTACGACATCAAAATTTCGAGAGCTGATGCTCCGGTCCAGCTCGGTTTGGTCGATGTCGAACAAGTGTCGCCAGGTGAGTTTCTTATCACGCTGCGCGACGGCGGCGGCGTTCGTGAACTAACACTTCCTCTTGCCCACTCTAAAACTTGAGGGGAACTTGCCGGCCATTGCTACGTTGATACTTAGGGCGTGGAGATATGTACCCTAACCGGATCAGCGACTTCGGCAAGTGAGAGGAATTATTGCCATGACTGAAGATTTTGGCACGCGCGACGCCATTGACTATGTCAAGCTTGAACCAGCAAGTGACTTAGCCGCCCGCAACCCTATTCACCATCCCGGCGAGTCGGCGGATTACCGAGCAGCGCGGCAACGCCTGCTTGCCCGCGAGTACGAGTTGCGACGCCTTACCGAGAGCGTCGCCGCCGAACGCCGTGCGCTGCCGCCGGGGGCAGAGGTGACCCGCGCCTATCGCTTCGTCGGCGAGGAGGGAGA
>JANOYJ010000017.1:0-4281 GCA_031428815.1 Phyllobacterium sp. | reverse complement strand
AACTGGCCTTCGAGCAGATCTCCGCCATCTTTTCCGGTGTTGCCGATCTGAAGAAGGTCTTTGAAGGTGCGCGTGCGCGGCGCATGAACGGGCGCCAGACGCTGCTGTTCGTGGACGAAATTCATCGTTTCAATCGCGCCCAGCAGGATAGTTTCCTGCCTGTCATGGAGGATGGCACGATCATTCTGGTGGGTGCCACGACCGAAAACCCATCCTTCGAGCTTAACGCCGCTCTTTTGTCACGCGCCCGCGTGCTGACCTTCAAATCCCATGATGAGGAAAGCCTTGGCGAGCTTCTCACCCGCGCCGAAAGCGTCGAGGAAAAGCCGCTGCCGCTGACGGATGATGCCCGGGCATCTCTCATTCGCATGGCGGATGGCGATGGACGTGCCGTACTGACACTGGCTGAGGAGGTCTGGCGCGCGGCGCGGACGAATGAGATTTTCGATACGGATGGCTTGCGCCGGATCGTGCAACGACGGGCACCGGTCTACGACAAGGGACAGGATGGTCATTATAACCTCATCTCTGCCCTGCATAAGTCTGTGCGCGGTTCCGATCCGGATGCCGCTTTGTACTATCTGGCGAGAATGTTCGATGCCGGTGAAGACCCGCTTTATATCGGGCGGCGTCTTGTGCGCATGGCGTCGGAAGACATCGGCCTTGCTGATCCGCAGGCGCTGCCTTTGGCGATAGCGGCCAAAGACGCGTATGACTATCTCGGTTCACCGGAGGGTGAACTCGCCTTTGCGCAAGTCTGCGTTTACCTCGCCACCGCACCGAAATCGAATGCGCTTTACACGGCGTTCAAAGCCTCGATGCAGTCGGCGAAGGAAAATGGCTCGCTCCTTCCGCCGAAACATATTCTCAACTCTCCGACCAAACTTATGAAAGAGGAAGGATATGGAGACGGCTATCGCTATGACCATGACGAACCGGATGCATTTTCCGGGCAAGACTACTTCCCTGAGAAAATGGGTCGTAAGAAATATTATGACCCGCCGGAGCGCGGATTTGAACGGGAAATCCGCAAAAGACTCGAGTATTGGGCGAAGCTAAGAGCTGAGCGGGGGCCTTCATGAACCAACTGATCCTAGTCGCGCTGGGCGGCGCGATTGGCGCGAGCTTGAGGCACTTTACCAATGTGGGCGCAATGAGGTTTTTTGGCCCTAACTTTCCTTGGGGAACATTTGGCATCAATGTTATTGGCTCTTTCGCCATGGGTGTCTTCATCGAGCTTCTGGCGCGCCGCTTCGGAGGCTCGAACGAACTTCGTCTGTTTTTCGCAACCGGTATTCTCGGCGGGTTCACCACCTTCTCGGCGTTCTCGCTGGATTTTGTTGAACTGGTGGAGCGTGGAGCGCTCGGCTCCGCCCTGCTTTATGCCCTTGCAAGTGTAGTAATCTCGATTTTGGCTTTGTTTGTCGGGTTATGGCTCGTCAGAACGCTTGTCGGGTGATAGGTGCAGGTCCGAAGTGAAAAGGACCGGATGTGGCGAGCGTTGAACAAAAACATGTAACGTTGGACGAAGGCGGTATGCGCTTGGACCGTTGGTTCAAAGTTCATTATCCCGGTCTTGGCTTCGGGCATCTACAAAAACTCCTACGCTCTGGTCAGGTGCGCGTCGATGGGGGCAGGGCGAAGTCTGATAGCCGCATCGAACCCGGCCAGATGATCCGCATCCCACCGCTGGAAATTGACAAGGCTGCGCCGAGCAACGCTGTGACATCGAACACGATGAAGGGTCAGGCCGACCGCGACGTTTTGCAACAAATGCTGCTGCATGAAGACAAGAAAGTTCTCGTCTTCAACAAGCCCTATGGCCTCGCTGTTCAGGGCGGTTCAGGCATTACGCGTAATGTCGATGAAATGCTTGAATCAATGCGTAGCGAAAAGAACGAAAAACCACGACTGGTGCACCGGATTGATCGTGAAACGTCTGGCGTCTTGGTTGTGGCCAAAACACGCGGTGCGGCGCAGTTTCTCACCGGCGCTTTCCGGAAGCGTGAGACGAAAAAGACTTATTGGGCGCTGGTAAAAGACGTGCCGCGTGACCACGAAGGCAAAGTGTCGTCGTGGTTGGTCAAGGAAAAGACCGAAGATGGTGACCGGATGCGCGTCGGGAGCCATGGCGACAAGGGTGCCGATCATGCCGTGTCCTATTATCGCGTGATCGAGAAGTCCGGCCAGCAACTCGCTTGGCTCGAAATGGAGCCGCATACGGGGCGGACGCATCAGCTGCGTGTTCATGCTAAGCAGATCGGGTGCCCGATCATCGGCGATTCCAAATATTTCGAAGCTGCGTGGAATTGGGAGTTTCCCGGCGGCATGCAAAATCGTCTGCACCTTCTGGCGCGCCGGATTGTCATTCCGCATCCCGATGGCGGCACACTGGACATCACAGCGCCACTGCCGCCACATATGGTGCAGTCATGGAATCTGCTCGGCTATGACGAGGCGAGCGCGAACTGACATGTCTTGGTGACATTCAAAGGATTGAAAATGCGTGATATTTTGGGAAATCTCGACACAGAAATTCACCTGTCGGACCCGGACCCTGTGAAGCGGGCGCAAAAGAAGATGCGCACACCATTGCCGAAGCGGTTTTACAAGGAGGCCAAAGCTGGTGCCGTAGAAGGCGGCTTTGCTGTGCTGCTCGACGGCAAACCGGTGCGGACACCGTCCGGCAAACCGTTCGTTTTGCCAACGCTAGCGTCGGCTGAGTTGGTCGCCGGTGAATACGACCTTCAGGTAGGTGAGATTAATCCGTCGACCATGCCGCATACGCGACTTGCGAACACGGCTCTGGATGGCGTTGTCGATCAGGTCGATGCGGTGTTGCAAGACGTGCAGCTGTTCTCATCATCGGATCTAGTTTGTTACCGATCCGAGGGACCGGAACCTCTCGTTGAGCGGCAGGCGCAGGCTTGGAACCCTTACTTGGAATGGTCGAAGGCGGCGCTCAACGCCCGGTTCTTTCTGGCGCAAGGCGTCATGCCCGTCGAGCAGCCCAAAGAAGCGATTGAAGCAATTGGCATTGCTTTGCGGAAATATGCAGAGCCGATGAAGGCGGCCTGCCTGCACTCTATGACGGCTTTGACCGGTTCGGCGCTCTTGGCGCTTGCGGTAGCTGAAGGTCACGTTTCGCCCGAAAGGGCGTGGAATGACGCCCATGTCGATGAAGACTGGACCATTGACCAATGGGGTGAGGACTTTGAGGCAACAGCAAGGAAGGCCTATCGCTGGCTGGAGATGAAAGCGGCGGCGGAGTTATTACAGGCTGTAAGGTGACGAGTTAGGAGCAACGACATGGACAGGGGCAAAGCCATTTCGGAGACGCTTTCTGGTGGATGCCAGTGCGGGTCCATACGGTTCACCTGCGATTTGCCGCCCGAGAACGTTCATGTCTGTCATTGTCGCATGTGCCAAAAAGCAGTGGGTGGGCCGTTTGCTGTGATATGCCCGGTTCTCAAGTCCCATTTCAGGGTGACGCGAGGAGCCTTTGCGTGGTTTCAAAGTTCAGCGCTTGCCCGCCGGGGTTTTTGTAAAGACTGCGGCACACCCATGATTTTCGACTATCCGGAATTTCCGGACATCGGTGTTTTAGCCGGTTGCTTTGACGAACCGGGACGGGTGCCGCCGGTTGTCCAATACGGCAATGAAAGCCGCGTTACTTGGTTTCAACATTTAACGTCACTTCCCGGAAACAATCCAACGTATTCCGTCGATCCGCAGGGATACCTCCCAAGGATCACGGCGTCCAACCGCCAACACCCTGATCGAGAAACAGACAACTGGCCGCCGCGATTTTGACAAAGGATATGCCTGAATACATAAAAATCCCAGTGTCGCCACCGGGATTTTTCTTTTTACTAACAGTCGATTAGACTGAATAGTACATGTCGAACTCGACCGGATGCGGGGTCATTTCGAAACGCATGACTTCGACCATCTTCATCTCAATGAATGCATCGATGAAATCATCGGCGAATACGCCGCCGGCGGTGAGGAAGCCACGATCCTTGTCGAGGCTCTGAAGCGCTTCGCGGAGCGATCCACAGACAGTCGGGATCTTCTTCAGTTCCTTTGGCGGTAGATCATAAAGATCCTTGTCCATTGGTTGACCCGGATGGATCTTATTTTTGATACCATCAAGACCAGCCATCAACAGCGCCGAGAAGCAGAGATAAGGGTTCGCACCTGGATCGGGGAAACGGACCTCCACACGCTTCGACTTCGCGCCCTGACCGAACGGAATACGGCAGGAAGCCGAACGGTTGC
>JANOYJ010000016.1:0-2150 GCA_031428815.1 Phyllobacterium sp. | reverse complement strand
CATCGCAATGGCCAATATTCCTCAACTCAGCGGCGATAAGAACTTCTCGTTTGGCGTCGGGTTTGGCACCTATGACGGTGGGTATGGCTATTCGTTCGGTGCCAATGCGCGGTTCAATGGCGCCGTTGTCTGTCGTCTCAGCCTTGGCGGGACGGACAGCGGCAAATTTGGCGCCGGCGGTGGCTTGTCGCTCGAATTCTGAAACGAAACATGGGGCGCAAACTCAATAAACTAATTTCGCTCGTAGTATGGGGCTCGTTTGGAGCCTCGTCGAGTTCAGTCGGCGCGGAACCCGCTCGTTGGGGTATGACATGTGACGCGCAAAAGCGCTGCGAAATGCGCATCGCACAATCTGAAGACAATCGCGAAATCACGCGTATTTTGATCTACCGTGTTGGCGGAAAAACACTTCTTGAATATATGGTGCCGCTGAAGATCAATTTGCAGCGCGGTATAACCATTAAGATTGCCGACCAGATTTTCGCAACGACTTCGCTTTATTGCGATGTCAGCGGCTGCATCGGCTATGCATTACTGGACAAAAAACTGTTGCAGGCCATGAAACAGGGCGCACAGCTTCAATTGGCATTTTCGCCCCACGGTGATAACAATTTCTATTCATTTGACTACACATTAGAGGGATTTTCGGTAGCTTACGAGACGTTTGAATCGGTCAAATAATACAATCCGTAACGGTATCTATATTTCGCAGCACGTGTCTTTCAAGCATGGCCGCAGGTCGGGCTCAATCGTGCCGGATCGATGCCCATCGCGCCGAGCACGCGGTCATAGGTGAACGCCATATCCGCGCCGAACAGAATATTCTCCGAGGCCGGACAGGTGAGCCAGCCGTTTCGCGCTATTTCGGTTTCCAGTTGTCCTGGCGACCAGCCGGAATAGCCGAGCATGAGCAAGGTCTCCCGCGGTCCTTTGCCCGCCATCATGGCCCGCAGAATATCGACGGTGGCGGTGAGGCAAATGTCCTCCGACACCGGCATGGTCGAGCCAACCATGAAATCATCCGTATGGATGACAAAGCCCCGGCTCTTATCGACTGGCCCGCCATTGCGCACAGGAAAGTCGCGGGTCTTTGACGGAAGTTCGATAATCTCGTCCTCTTGGACAACACCTAGCTGGAGCAGGATTTCGGGAAACACGATCGGCTGCGCCTGATTGATGATAAACCCCATCGCCCCGTCATCGCTATGAGCGCAAATATAAATCACCGAACGCGCAAAACGGTCGTCGCCCATGCCTGGCATGGCGATGAGGAAGTGGTCGTTGAGGAACCCCTTGCCGGTTCCCTTGGCGCGCAGGTCATGCAGGTTCATAAGCAATAGCGTATCAAGGAACGGGAAAATGAAAAGCGGCAATCGACCTTCCGGCAAAATAAAATTTGACGCGGGAATGTCTGTCCAAATTATACCAAGAAAATGTGATTGTCTCTTGATGAGCGATTGAGGCATTGAGCATTCATGAACGTAACTTTTCTCGCCGCATTTGTTTCGGCCGCCTCTCTGCTGCTGACTTTGCAGGCGTATGCCGCTGCCACAGAGTGGAACGAGCAAGACGGGGCGCGCATTCGCCTCATCGTTGCCGAACCCGCGCCTGACGCCACTGAAATCCGTGCTGCGCTACAAGTGGAGTTAAAGCCCGGCTGGAAAACCTACTGGCGTGATCCGGGCGATGCCGGCGTTCCGCCGCAGATTAATTTCGAAGGCTCGAGCAATATTGCGAGTTTCAGCATGGCTTATCCGGCACCCGACCGGTTTGACGATGGGAAAAGCGTCTGGGCGGGCTATCAACACCCGGTCAGCTTTCCGTTGACACTGAAGCTCGCCGGGGCAGGTGCGCTCACACGCATCAACGCCAGTTCGTTTCTAGGGATTTGCGACGAGATTTGCGTTCCCGTGCAGGTGAACTTCGCGCTCGACGTTCCGGTTGCCACGGGGAGCACCGGCGATGCGGCGCTTGTCGGATCGCTGTTTGATGCATTGCCAAAAGCGGCCTCGCCCAATTTCCAAATTTCGAAGGCCCTGCAGAAAGGCAGCATACTCGAATTTGAACTCATCGCGCCGGTCTCGGATAAATCGCCCGAGGTTTTTCTTGCCGCCGACGGGTTTATGTTCGGAGCGCCCAAACTGATTGCC
>JANOYJ010000015.1:0-3090 GCA_031428815.1 Phyllobacterium sp. | reverse complement strand
CCCCGCCGCGCCGAGGTGTGACTCAAAAAAAGGGGCCGCATCAGCGACCCCTTTATCGTGCGGTCGAACCCCAAAGCGCTTACATGAAAGCGTCGGGCATCGAGGCCTTCTTGCGCGCCACATAATCGCCCAGCGCCTCTTCGATACCGGCATCCAGTGCCGGCTTCTGGTAGTCCCTCAACAGCTTCGCCACCCGCTCGCGGGCCAGTTGCACGGTATCGCGCGCGCCTTCATCGTCCCAGGTCTCGAAGGGTTTGTAGTCCAGAAGGTCGGAGCGCCAGAACGCATCCTTGAAGTTTGCCCGGGTATGGTCCGAGCCCAGATAATGGCTGCCCGGCCCGACTTCACGGATCGCATCCATTGCCTGACCGTTTTCAGACAGATCAACACCGGCCGCCATCTTTTGCGCCATGCCAAGCTGATCAATGTCCATGATGAACTTTTCATAAGACTACACCAACCCGCCTTCGAGCCAGCCCGCGGCATGCAGCACAAAATTCGTGCCTGCCAACAAGGTAGAGTTCAAAGTATTAGCGCTTTCATAGGCGGCCTGCGCGTCAGGCACTTTTGAACCGCACAGCGAACCGCCGGTACGGAATGGCAGACCAAGCCGCCGCGCCAACTGCGCCGCTCCATAGGACACCAGCGAGGGTTCAGGTGTGCCGAAGGTTGGCGCACCGGATTGCATCGAAATCGACGCCGCGAACGTGCCCATCAGTACGGGTGCGCCCTTGCGGCAAAGCTGCGTAAAGCTTGCACCGGCGAGAACCTCAGCCAAAACCTGCGTTAACGTACCGGCTACGGTGACAGGGCTCATCGCACCCGCCAGAATGAACGGCGTCACGATACAAGCCTGATTATTGCGGGCATAGACTTTCAACGCGCCCAACATCGTCTCATCAAACACCATGGGTGAATTCGCATTAATAAGACTGGTCAGAACCGTGTTTTGCTCTACATAATCTTGGCCAAACAGGATCTTACACATCGCCACCGTGTCTTCCGCCCGTTCCGGCGCGGTGACGGAACCCATGAATGGCTTGTCGGAATATTTGATATGGCTGTAGACCATATCGAGATGACGCTTATTGACCGGCACATCAACCGGCTCGCAGACCGTGCCGCCCGAATGATGGATCGACGGTGCCATATAGGCGAGCTTCACAAAATTGCGGAAATCCTCAATCGTCGCATACCGGCGAACACCGTCGAGATCGCGCACGAACGGAGGTCCATAGACCGGCGCGAACACCGTCGCGTTTCCGCCGATCTGCACGTTGCGTTCCGGATTGCGCGCATGTTGTGTGAAGGTTGACGGCGCTGTTTTCAAAAGCGACCGGCAAAGTCCCTTTGGAAAATGCACGGTCTCGCCTTTGACATCGGCCCCGGCGTCTTTCCACATAGCAAGCGCTTCAGCGTCATCCCGGAAAATAATTCCGGTTTCTTCGAGCACAATGTCAGTATTGTTTTCAATTATCGACAGGCCTTCGTCATCGAGCACCTCATAGACCGCGATTTTACGCGAAATATACGGAAGCTGCGGGCCAAGGCCTACCGCCGTGCGTAATGCTCTGCGCGAGGCCGCCCCGCCGGAATTGCGCGCGGAGGCGCGACGACCTGAGCTTTCGCTTGCTGCTACCGGGGCGTCGACGACATCTTCACTCATAAAATACCTCTTGGGGCCGACTTCACGGCTGAAAATCACTCTGCCATATCCTAGCGCCACCGCGCCATCCGGCAATTCCATCCGCGCCAAGCCATGCCATAAGGGCGACACATAGCGCTTGCCCGTCGTTTTCCATATTTTCAAAGTCGCATTCGAAGCGAGCCTTTCACAAGCACTCACAGATAGTTATAGAGAAACATCTGCTTCGATGCACAGCGCAAGGAAAAATCATGGCTGACGGCGAAATCATTCTTTCGGAACTGTCTGACGATGAACTCGTGCAGCAAATGCACGATGACCTGTATGACGGTCTGAGGGAGGAGATTGAAGAAGGCACCAACATTCTCTTAGGCCGTGGTTGGGTACCCTATGATGTTCTGACGATAGCGCTTGTTGAAGGCATGCGCATTGTCGGTGAAGATTTCCGCGATGGCATCCTCTTTGTGCCGGAAGTGTTGCTATCCGCCAATGCGATGAAGGCCGGCATGTTCATCCTGCGCCCGCTCCTCATTGCCACCGGCGCACCGAAACAGGGCAAGATGGTCATCGGCACAGTTAAGGGCGATATCCATGACATCGGCAAGAACCTTGTCGGTATGATGATGGAAGGCGCAGGCTTTGACGTGATCGACCTCGGCATCAACAATTCGGTCGAAAAATATCTTGATGCTTTGGAGGAACACAAACCGGACATTCTCGGAATGTCCGCGCTGCTCACCACAACGATGCCTTACATGAAGGTTGTCATCGACACGATGAAAGAAAAAGGCATCCGGGACGATTTCGTCGTCCTCGTCGGCGGCGCACCGCTCAACGAGGAATTTGGCAAAGCGGTCGGTGCCGACTCATATTGCCGTGATGCGGCGGTCGCTGTGGAAACGGCGAAAGACTACATGAAGCGCAAGCATAACCGTATGGCCGGTTGAGTATTTCTCCGCACCGGCCAACGATTTGACGTAATTAATTCACAGAATCTTCGACTGCGTCTGCAGTCGCATTGACATCACGACCCACACCCCGGACGGTATTGGCGCAGGAGGCAACAAACAGCGCGGCGATGATCGTGGCGATTGTGAATAAACGGGTAGTAGTCATAGGAAGAGCCTCCATTGGCGTGACGAGTAAAGGCCATAACGAGTTAATGACGAAAAGGTTCCGTCAATTCTAAAATTCATCATCCACTTTCAAATCGCGGCGCATTGTGGCATCGCCTGCCAATGTTCGATAGATTATTTCCCACTGGCCCCGGCAAGGGCAGCATCTATGCCCTGATTGGCAGCTTTCTTGTTATCAGGCTGGCTCTGTCTATAATTTTTCCGGTCACCATTGACGAAGCCTATGCCGTCGTTGTGTCCCGTTATCCTACCCTTTCTTATTTTGACCACCCGCCACTTGCCTTCGATTTTGCCCGCCTTGCTGCGACC
>JANOYJ010000014.1:0-16115 GCA_031428815.1 Phyllobacterium sp. | reverse complement strand
CGGGTTCAAGGAGGACAAGCGGCCATTGCGGTTCGATTGCGCTGACCTTTAACCTGAAATGCGCCGGGCCAAGCGGGTGATACCCGCGGGCACCGTGGTTGAGCATAGCCTGAGCAGGCGGGGCGCGGAGCGCCACCCTTTCAGAACTAAACAGCGGCGTAGGGCCGCGCCCCGTTGATTCCGTGCGGACATAACAATGACCAGACGCGATGAGCGGGTGTGGTGACGGGGGAGTGTACCTAACTTCGCGAATAGCGAGACGAATCGTTAAGTTACGACCCGCCGAAATCCTGTCGGCAAGCCATACAAATGGCCAATGCGTTTCACCGCCTCAGCGTAATCCTCGCTCACCACCGCCATGGCGTGGCCGCTCGCATGAATGATTGTTTTCTCGTCTTGCATCATGGCGACATGACCCTTCCAAAAGACCAGATCACCGCGCCGCAAACGTTCCTCGTCAATCTCAATGCCGGCTGAGTTCATTTGCATCGAAGTGTCACGTTGTAGGGAAATACCGCAGAAGGCATGGGACAGTTGCACAAGACCTGAACAATCTATGCCGTGGCCGGAGCGTCCGCCCCAGAGATATGGCGTATTGAGCAGGCGCTCGGCAATATGGACCGGGTCCCGCAAAGTTCCGGTGAGTGGCATCGTATGCTGAGCAATAATCGCACCGCCGTTGGCAAGTTGAAGATAGCGCGTCCCGCGTGTTTCCGCTTCGCCACTGATTGACATCATCGAGCCCATGGAAAGGGCGGCCTCGACCGGAAGCTTCATGTCGGGGCCGGGATAGAGAAATGTGCGCGGTGCGGTTATGATATGTGTCGGCGCATTGATACGGGCCGTCAGCGCCGTGTCAGCGACATAGCCGACATATTTGTCGCCTCGCACTTGGACCCAACACCAGCCTTCGACCTCTTCGAACATATCGACAATTTCACCGTAGAGCACTTGCGTATCGACGGGACTGTCGGGGCGCGGTGCACGTCGCAGGTCCGCGACCGCAACGACGACTTGTCTCGAAACCGGTTCAACGAAGCGCACGGCACTCACTCTGCCTTGAAGGCGGGCGTCCGCCAAATCCGGGCGATAGGCGTTGAGACTAGCGTTCAGATCGTTCACTCAGCCGGTATCCCAATGCTCGCTTTGTTGACGCTTATCATAGTCCGTCCTTGCTACCATCCGCTTAACAGGCTCAACCCATCAAGCCGGATAACGCTGTTGCAGCACCTCGAAAATCGCCCGGATCGCTTGGGCTTCACCGCCCACCGGGGCATGGGCTTTCTCGACGGGGTTCCATCCAAAAATATCAAAATGCGCCCATGTCTTTGCTTTGCTCACAAACTTTTTGAGGAACAAGGCAGCCGTGATCGAACCGGCAAAGCCATCCGTCGTGACGTTGTTAGTATCCGCAATTTTCGAGGCGAGTTTGCTTTCATAGGGCTTCCAAAGCGGCATACGCCAGATCGGGTCCTCGACCTTGTCTCCCGCATCAGAAAGCGCGTCGGCCAAGGCGTCGTCATCGGTATAGAAGGGCGGCAGATCAGGCCCCAGTGCCACGCGCGCCGCACCGGTCAACGTTGCCATATCGATGAGTATCTCCGGGCCTTCCTCGTCAGCCAATGCCAAGGCGTCGGCCAAAATCAAACGACCCTCAGCATCGGTATTGCCTATTTCAACGGTAATCCCCTTACGGCTCGAAAGCACATCGCCGGGGCGGAAGGCATTGGCAGAAATCGAATTTTCGACCGCAGGTATTAGGATGCGCAGCCGCACCTTCAGTCCCGCTCCCATAATGAGCGCGCCCAGAGCCAAGACATTGGCAGCTCCGCCCATATCTTTCTTCATCAAAAGCATGGAACTCGACGGCTTAATGTCGAGACCTCCGGTGTCGAAGGCGACACCCTTGCCGACAAGTGTGATCTTTGGAGCGGACTTGCTGCCCCAAGTAATATCTATCAGTCTCGGTGACTCGGAAGCGGCACGACCGACGGCGTGAATCATCGGAAAGTTTTGCTTGATGAGTTGCGGCCCCAATGTCACCTTGGTCTTGGCTTTGAACTTGCCCGCGACAGACCTTGCCGCGTTCTCTATCGCTTCGGGCCCCATATCGTTGGCAGGGGTATTAATCAGATCGCGGGCCAAAGCGACGGCTTCCGCTTGGCGCTTGATGGCGGCAACGTCGACATTAGCTGGCGCGACTAACACGACCTTTCGCGATTTATCGGCCGCCTTATACGCATCGAAGCGATAACCGCCGAGCATAAACCCTAACATAGCCAATTCCGGTTTTGCAGGAACATCGGCGAAAGACCAGACACCATTTGGCAGGGTGGTCGCGAGCCTGCCAAAGATTAGTGAATCATCCCCTGCGCCCAATCCGAAAACCACGCCCGACACATGACCATCGTTGCCGGGCAACACCAGTAATGCCCCGGCACTACCATTAAAGTTGTTGGCAATTGCCCACGACTTAGCTTCAGATGAAAGCTTCGAGTGCTCAAGACCGCCCTTTTTCACGAGCCAGATAGGAAGCGCAGCGTTCGGTGCCGAGGCGATAATTTCTATGGACATTGTTCCTACCAAATCAGGTCAGGTCAGACGCCGCCCGATGCGGCGATTAACCATTCATTAGGGTTAACAGAATACTTCTAGGCATTGAATCAAGTCGGCTAGCGCGCCGATATTTCCCGATGAATTAGCGGAGAAAATGGCCCATGGGCAAGAGCCGAAGCAGGACATTCCGTTCGTATCTTGTGACAACGGCCATTATCGCCGCCTGCGCCATTCCGCTTGGTGGGTGTGAAAGCACGAGCAGGATGACAACGGGCTCAATCGGACGGGCAAGTGGCAAGCCCGTCGAGCAAATGAACAGCACCGAGCTCAATCAAGCTTTGTCGAGCCTTGGAAACGCTTATAACAAGAATCCCAAGGATAAGCAGGCCGGGCTTGGCTACGCGAATGCCCTGAGAATGACCGGTCGAAACGATCAGGCATTGGCTGTTATGCGTCAAATTGCCATCGTCCATTCCAATGACCGGGAGGTGCTTGCCGCTTATGGCAAAGCGCTCGCCGGAGCGGGGGAGTTTGAGTCTGCGCTTGACGCCGTCAAACGGGCACAGCGACCTGACTATCCGGATTGGCGTCTGCTCTCTGCGGAAGGCGCCATTCTCGATCAAATGGGGCAGCAAGACGGCGCGCGTGAGCTTTATCGCAAGGCCCTTGATCTTCAGCCCGATGAACCATCGGTCCTGTCAAATCTTGGCATGTCCTATCTGCTTGCTGATGATCTGAAAACCGCTGAGACCTATATGCGAAGTGCGGCTCAAAGTCCGGGTGCGGACAGCCGGGTCCGCCAGAACTTGGCACTTGTCGTCGGCTTGCAGGGGCGTTTTGACGAGGCCGATCAAATTGCAAGACAAGAGCTGTCCCCGGATAAGGCGGAAGCCAATGTGGCCTATCTCAGGTCGATGCTGGCGCAGCAAAATTCTTGGGCCAAGCTCAAGGATAAGGACGAAGCACCCGCGCAATAGCAGGAAGTCTATACGGCATTTACCTAAGGACGTGCCGCCAAATTCAGTCTCGAAATAGCAAAAAGCCCACCTGATTTTAACGTTGGGTGGGCTTTTTGATGAGCACATTTCCAGAGTGTCTGGGAATCTAACGCATTCAGCCCCCTCCAAAGATGCCGCCGCGTTGACTGATGCCGATGCCGGCCGGTCCCAAGATGACGATAAACAGAACCGGAAGGAAGAACAAAATCATCGGAACCGTCAGCTTAGGGGGAAGTGCCGCCGCCTTCTTTTCCGCTTCGTTCAAACGCATTTCACGGCTTTCAGCCGAAAGAACACGCAGCGCAGTTGCCACGGGCGTTCCGTATTTTTCTGCTTGCGTAAGGGCTTGCATAACCGATTTTACTGAATCAAGGCCCGTTCTATTCGCCAAGTTTTCATACGCCTGCCGACGCTCCGGCAAGAAAGAAAGTTCGGCGTTTGTGAGGATTAACTCTTCAGCGAGTTCCGCTGACGCAGTACCGATTTCATCAGCAACCTTCTTGATAGCGACTTCGACGGACATGCCAGATTCAACACAAATGAGCATAAGATCAAGCGCATCTGGCCATGCTCTCTGGACGGAGAATTTCCGCTTGGAGCTTCTGTTTGAAATGTAAAGGTTAGGTGCATAAAAGCCTGCATAAGCGACAGCAATGCAGATGAACACTTTCATCATCGTGGAGTGATCCGGTAAGTTTCCAAGTATGAAAACGTAGAAGATAGCTCCTACAAACGCGACGAACGGCAAGACAAACCGAAGAAATAAGAACATTGTCAACGGATTTTGTCCGCGATAGCCGGCGTTCCTGAGGCTGTTCAGAGTGTTTTCGTCAGCCAACGCCTTCTTCAGATCCAGACGTTCAACGAGTGCACGAATACCAGGTTTTTGGGCCTGCTGCTTCAGCGACACGGCCTTGCCCCGCTTTTGATTATCTGTCGCAAGCCGTGCGCGTTCGCGTGCCCTGATACCCTCGCGTTCAATCGCGACGTTTTTCATACGGGACTGGAGACCGCTTCCGCCGAGCATCGGCATCATTACGGTGAAAATGGTGGCAAACACCGCGATGCCGACCAGAGCGGCAAACACAAAATTTGGATCAGTAAACGTTTTGTAAATCGCGTCCATTATCGGCAATCTCTACATATCAAAATTGATCATTTTCTTCATCACCATGATGCCAATTGACATCCAAACGAGACCACCTGCGAGGAGCATGTGGCCGGTAGACGACGTAAAGAGCACCATAATGTAGGCCGGAGACGAGAGGTAAACGAGCAGCGTGACGATGAATGGCAGGGCACCGATAATTGCCGCTGATGCTTTTGCTTCCATCGACAATGCGTCAACTTTGGCCTTCATCTTCTTTCGATCACGAATAACGCGTGATAAATTTCCGAGCGCTTCGGAAAGGTTACCACCCGCTTGAGCTTGAATTTGGATAACGATGCCGAAAAAATTAGCTTCCGAGCACGGCATATTCTCATATAACTTGCCTGCTGCCTCTGGCACCGATATGCCCATTTGTTGGGCGTCTACGATACGGCGAAATTCTGACCGAACAGGCTCTTTGGCTTCGGATGCGATCAACCGAATACCGTCATTGAGCGGAAGGCCTGACTTGATAGCGCGAACAATAACATCGATGGAGTTCGGGAACTCAGCGAGAAACTGCTTAATTCTACGTTTGCGGATAAAGGAAACGACCCAACGTGGAATGCCAAGTCCTGTTGCCAACAATACACCAGGAATGAGGTATAGCGGGCCGCCCAGAAATGCGTAAACGGCGCAGGCAATAATCGCGACGACGGCAGAACCTACGTAAAACTGCTGAATCGTCCACATCAAACCTGCCTGCTGCATTTGCATCCTCAATGGAGGCGACTTGATTATTTTGTCCCGGTTAGCTTGCTTCTGTTCAAGTTCCTTCAAAGAGCCTTCAACTGCTTTGCGTCGCCTGTTTGCTTCGAGACCGCGCTCCCGGACAGTTTTTACCAATCCTTTGTCGGAATCCGATCGCTGAACAAATTTGACACGTTTGTCGGCTCTCTGCTCATTACCGATCCGGTCGAAAAGAAAAGCATAGACAAGCGCGGCGGCGCTAAGGGATGCCAGCGCAACAAACGCCAAAATATTCGTATCAATTCCGAACATCGCGCAAACTGTTCCAATCTGTATTCACTGCGTAAGCCAGGTTACTTACTATTCGGCACTACGCCTTGGTAGGTTCCATTGCATCCAACGCGGCGGCAAGACGGGTTTCCTCATTGTAATAGCGTGCACGATCCCAAAAATGTGGCCGCCCGATACCTGTGGAATTGTGTGAGCCAATAATCTTGCCCGCAGAATCTTCACCCTTAATATTGTAGAGCATCAAATCTTGAGTGATAATAACATCACCCTCCATTCCGATTACTTCAGTAATATGGGTTATGCGGCGTGAACCATCTCTCAGGCGCGTCGCTTGGATGATAATGTCGATGGAACCTGTAATGATCTCCCGGACAGTCTTCTGCGGCAAGCTAAACCCGCCCATCGCAATCATGGATTCGATACGGTTCAAACACTCCCGAGGTGAGTTGGAGTGAATCGTCCCCATTGAACCATCGTGACCCGTGTTCATCGCCGACAAAAGATCGAATACCTCCGGTCCGCGCACTTCACCGACGATGATGCGTTCAGGGCGCATACGAAGGCAATTCTTCACGAGGTCACGCATGGTGATCTCACCCTCGCCTTCCAAGTTTGCCGGACGGGTTTCTAGGCGGACGACATGCGGCTGCTGTAACTGAAGTTCAGCGGTGTCTTCGCATGTGATGATGCGCTCATCGGAATCGATGTAGCGCGTCAGGCAGTTGAGAAGTGTCGTCTTACCCGAACCCGTGCCGCCGGAAATGATAATATTGCAGCGAACGCGACCGATAATTTGGAGCAACACCGCACCTTCCGGTGTGATTGCACCAAAGCGAACAAGTTGATCGAGATTGAGCTTGTCTTTTTTAAACTTGCGAATGGTCAGTACGGCGCCATCGATCGCTAATGGCGGTGCGATCACGTTAACTCGCGAACCGTCTGGAAGACGCGCATCGCAAATGGGGCTTGATTCATCAACGCGGCGTCCGACTTGACTAACAATACGCTGACATATGTTCAGAAGTTGCTGGTTGTCACGGAAACGAACATTGGTCTCCTGAACTTTGCCGTTCACTTCGATGTAGGTCTTCTTTGCACCATTGACCATGATGTCGGCGATGTCATCACGCGCAAGCAATGGCTCAAGCGGGCCATAGCCTAGAACGTCGTTGCAAATATCCTCCAGCAACTCTTCCTGCTCTGCGATCGTCATTGCAAAGTTCTTGATTGCAATGATGTCGTTGACGATATCGCGAATTTCTTCACGCGCCGTTTCTGCATCAAGTTTAGCTAACTGCGACAGATCAATTGTATCAATTAGAGCTGAGAAGACCTGAGACTTAGTATCATAGTAGGACTCATTTTTCTCGCGTTCCGGCTTAGCGTTTTGAGGGGCTTGCTGACGCGGTGCCGCTGGCTGCGCCGCAGGTGCTGCACTTTCTACAACAGAGGCTATCGATGTCTGCTGAGCGGGCTCAACCGCGACCGATGCCCTAAATTCCTGCGTCGGTCGACCGGTGCCTTCATTGCCTCTTTTGCCAAACATGTGGACTACCCGCTCACTCTGATCGAATTACGATTTGCTGCGCTTAAGTTTGGAAAATAGCCCTTGAAGCCCGGGCTTCTTGCGGCTTCGAGCTTCTGTACGACCCGTTAAGATATGCGCCATATCGTTAATTATCTTCACTGTTGGATGATTGGCGTCAGCCTCACCCAGCATACGACCATTATTAGACGCGTTTCCAAAGCTTTGGGGATCGAAGGGTATGATGGCGATCGGCTCTACCCCCAGCGGACCATAAAAATCGGCAGGGCTGATTTCCGGTCGCTTCGGAACACCTACTTGATTAAGCACCAATCTTGGCTCTAAATCGTTTGGTCGAAGTTTCTTCAACATATCTATAAGATTTTTCGCGTTCCGAAGATTCGCCAATTCAGGTGTTGCGACGATGACAATTTCATCCGCCCGGGACAGTGTAGTTTTTGTCCAACCGCTCCAAATATGCGGGACGTCAAGTACGACGTAGGGCGCACTGCGCTGAGCAACGTCGATGATTTGGGCAAATGCATCCGCGTCAAAATCATATATTCGATCCAAAGTCGAAGGGGCCGCCAAAAGTGATAATTTTTCGGAGCATTGAGCCAAAAGCCGGTCCAGATACGTCTCGTCAATGCGTTCCGGCGAGAAGACAGCTTCGGCAATACCTTGAGTAGGATCTTGGTCGAAATTGATGTTTGCTGTTCCGAATGGAAGATCGAGATCGGCAATCAACACTTCATTCTGGAACAAAGTCGAAATTGACCACGCAGCATTATGGGCGATAGTTGAGGCACCGACGCCACCTTTTGCGCCAACAAACGCAATGGAACGGCCAATTGGGGAAGCTTCGGGGTCAACAAAAATGCCCGACACAACCGCAATTGTATCGGCAATAGAAATCGGTGCGACCATATACTCCGAGACACCTGCTCGGATGAGTTCCCGATATAAGGTGACATCGTTGTAATGGCCAATGACAACCACCTTGGTATTCGGATCACAAACGGAGGAGAGCCTCTCGAGTTGCTCCAAGAGTCCTCTTGGCTCTGCGGATGACTCAAGAATAATGAGATTGGGTGTCGGCGCCGTCAGATAAAACTCTAACGCACTATCAACGCCGCCCATGTGCACTTTCATATGAGTCTTCGCCATGCGACGATCGCCAGCCATGCGCTCGATCGGCTTGGCAACACCATCCGATACGCAGAATGCTTGAATTGAAATGCGCGGAATGGGGCGCAAGCTCTGCATCGCCGCGACTTCGTTATCTACAACCGGTTCAATTTCCGGTTGGTTATCATAAGCAAGATTGCTCATTTCTTTTCCCTTAGCCGAAATTACCAGGTGTAGTTCGTGTCGGCCGACCACGTGCCGGTTGACTTTTGATAGCTATTTATCGCTGCGGTGCGCTTTCCGGCGTCGACTGGTCCCAGCTGACGCGGGCCTAACAGATCTGCCGGGTTGGCAACCATGGATGCGATATTGTTTTGTGACGCGCATCCGTAATTGTCATAGTGCTTGTTATCGACAGTGTCGCCGATGTCCTTCGGCCACTTGCCACACGGCTCCGTAGCCGCCGCCATTGCACGATAACTGATACGGACCGGTGCGGCACCCTCAATTCCTTCGGCCGCATAGCTCGACGAAACTAGATTTCCGCGCGGAACGCCCGCTGAGCGCAAAGCGTCTAAAATATGTGGCAGAACGCGTTTAGATGCCGCTGTATTAACGGCGCCTGCCGGTAGTAGCACTTGTACAATGCCGGAGCCGTTGGATAAGTACGGGGCCACGAAACCCTGAATTGAGCTACGTTGCGCGTCTGAGACCCGCGTGTCCGAAGTTCCCACGGGGATGTCTAGGGCTTCCTCATGCTCTGAAAGAACAATTGGATGGTTTGTGCGATAGTCGTCGGGAATCGAACCGACAGTGATGTGATGTCTATTTTGAAAGTACCCGCAGCCTGAAAGCGCAGAGACGGAAATCGCTGCGATTGCAGCCATCAAAAGCCGACTGTTCTTGCGGGGGAAACTCTGGATCAAGCTGCACATGACTAAATATCCCAAATCACTTGTAAATGTAGCCAACGACGCCGTGGTAACGCCCTGCTGGCAAACCAGTTTTTGTCGTGCCGTAAACCCGGTTCAACTTGCCGAGAAAAATTCCAGCGCCGTCAGATGCGACATTGAAGTTATCGTCCGGTCGATTGAGTTTGTTCCGGGCCACAGGACGGACCAAGTACGGGGTCACAATGATGACGAGTTCTGTTTCATTTCGAACAAAGTCCCGGCTCCTGAATAGTGCGCCCAAAACTGGTATTTTGGACATGCCGGGATAAGCGGCGATCGCCTGGCGTATATCATCGCGCACGAGACCTGCGATCATCATTGATCCGCCGGAAGGCAACTCGACTGTGGTATCAGCCAACCGCTTACGGATTGACAGAATATTAGTGTTCACAAGGGTAGCGGAACCCTCGGTCGTTGGCTCTGACACAGACGTCCGCACTTTTAGGCTGATCCGACCAGGCGAAAGGACCACGGGCAAAAACTCCAACCCGATGCCATAATCGACTTTTTGCAGGCCGGAGGTTCTGGTTACCAAACCCGTCGCTGGATCAGTCGTCTCTGACGATGACCCGAGAATATTGAACTCGCCGCCGACCATGAAGGTTGCCTTCTCACCTGAAATCGCAGTGAGTGTGGGCTCGGCGAGAGTCTTCATCACGCCGGTTTGCTCCATTGCATTGAGATATGAGGAAAGACTGGTGCTACCAAGATTGCCAGACAGAAGCTGACTAGCATCACCCAAACTTTTGCCGAGACCGGTGAAGGTACCTGTTGATCCGGTAAACGATATTCCGCCACCGGAACCTCGTGCGACCAAGTTGACGCCGAGCTGCTTCATAACCGAACGGCTGACCTCGGCGACGGTCACTTTGAGCGTTACCTGATCGTCACCCATAATCTTCAGAAGATTGATGACGCTGGAACCTCCACTACCTGCGCTCGGTGAGAGCGAGAAAAATACGCCGCTATTTCCAGAAACCTGGTTTTGACGTGCCGCAATTCTGGCGTTGCTTGCAGTGGCGCCATTCAGGAATGCATTGGCTAAAGCCTCGGCCTTCGCGGCATCTTGGGCGGTTCGCACGGTTCCCGTCAAAATGACGTTACTGCTTTCGACTTCGACTTGAATGTCAGAATCTTCTATATATTTGGAGAGATTGCCTTGGAGACCTGCGACATCGCGTTCCACCTGCAGGTTCAAGTTGGCGATTTGTTCACCATCTTTTCCAAAAACGAAAATGTTGGTTTCCCCAATGTCCTTACCAAAGAGATAGATGCGACGGGCTGTACGAGAGACCGCGTCGGCTACATCCGGATTTGCCACTAAAATATCATAGGCGTCGCTCGGCAATTCGAGCACCATCGACTTATCTAAACCCAGCGAAACACGTTGCGCCTTGGCGCCACCTTTCGAAAGGCGAATAAAGTTTTCTTCTGCACCAGCAGGGTTTGTCGAAAACGCTCCCGTCCCGACGATTAGCGCGGCACCTAAACTTGCAACAACACCGCACGAAGTGAGGTGTTTGGCTATCTTAGCGAACATTCTGGTTGCCCTTTGACCATTCATCATTTCTTGGCGCCCACTTCCGTCACTTCACCAGATTTGATCATCCGCACCGTGTTGCGTTTCACATTGCCATTGACCAAATAGTCCGCTTCGCCCGACACTTGTTCTGCTGCGTCAGCGGTTGACCGAAGCGCCAGCGCCAACCGGTCAGCCATTTGCTGTGCAACTGTCACGATTTCGGATTGTTGGGGCGTCAGCTCCAGTGTCGCGGTCTGACCGACTTTAACCTTGCGACCCTCCTCATCCTCCCGAATAGTTTGGTCGATCGCGAGAATGCGAATGTTCTTTAGGATCGTCTCAGTCACAAAAGTCTCAGCGCCGCTTGCGGTGGTTGCCCTGCGGGTCATGATTAGATCAACAAAGTCGTTGGGTAAAATAAAGCCGCCAGCGGACGTATCAGCCTTAACTTCTACTGCAACAGCGCGTTTGCCTGCGGGCAGAATCGACGACATGAAGCTTTGGTCTTTGCCTATAAGTTTGGCCCTTCGTACCGGCTCTCCTGGCATAATGACCAAGCGCGCAATCGAACCTTTCAAAGCCTCTATGGCACCCGCTTCGGCAGTTTCTGTAATGAAGCCTTCCGTGACAGCTTCTTTCGGCCAGACTTGCCAACGCATCTTCTCATCGACGACGTCGCCGACACCAATTTGATCTTTCGCGACCAGAACCTTATCGAGTTCAAGCTGTGGTGTGGAAGGTGCGGAAGCATTTTCCTGCACTACTTCCGGTGATTTCAGATTGAGCGCCATATAGCCTGCGCCAGCCGCAGTTGCCAATGCCACACCCAAAACTACGAGACGCGTCGCCTTCATTATCGAGAACCTTCACTTGCGACAAGACAGTATCATCCCTCGCAACATGCCTCGGCATTGGTATACTTATGGTTAACGCGATGCTTATAGTCGTGCTTAATATTTTCTTAGCTTGAAACTCAGGTCGATGAAATTTGACAATCCAAAGTGCTCTGGATCCAATTCAATCACGAAGAGCGCTAACCGGGCGCAAAAGGAGCTGGGCGTTGAATGGTTAGAAATCTGACAATTTTTGAATAACCCATTGGGCCATCGAAGAATTAGGAAACACCAATAACCCGCCGATACCAAGCGCAATGCCATAGGGAATTTTTTCTTTGGGATCAGCTATCTGGCGAATAAAGTCCATTTTCCCTGCATACACGGCAATTGCGGAACCGCGAAAATTAAGAATGCAAAGCGTTAAGACGCCGCCTAGCACGGAAGATAGAAGAAGATACTCCATTAACGTGAAGCTAAGACCAAACCAAAGTGATGTGGCAGCGAGCAATTTGGCGTCACCGCCACCCATCAATCCCGCTGCAAAAAGACCGAAGCAGACTGTTAATACAATTGCAAACGCAGACACATGAGAAATCAGTTGTTGCATGTCCATCCCTGTGAACGGTGCGACGACGACGAAGGTGGCTGCGAGAACGAGCGAAACACGATTCATGATCGTCATCGACAGTAAGTCTGAGATTGCAGCATGAACCATCGCAAACGGGAACACGACAAGAATTGCGGCTTCTAGCATTGCATCATCTCCTTCGTGGTTTTTAGCGTACGGTGTTTAAGTTTCGGTGAACCGTTACGCTAATAAAAAATGGCCACCTCTTTTCGAAGGTGGCCATTCATATCACAATTGCTTTCGCAATTATTTCGCGAGCCTAACCTCGCTCTCGATCGTATAGAACTTTTCGTTGATTGCGGTACCGAGTGCACCAGCACCGGCGATAATCGCAACAGCGATGAGGGCGGCAATCAGGCCGTATTCAATTGCAGTTGCACCAGATTCGTCTTTTACGAAGCGCGCTACAAGCTTGGACATGTGGAAACTCCTAAATTCCATGATTTCTACAGCAATTCCGCCAACTTTTTTTGTGTTGTTCGGATACTCCAAAACTAGACGCGACCGATTGCCGTTCGTTTAACAAACGTGTTTAGCAATTGATTAATCCCAAAAAGGGCCGTGTATGGTAAAGAGATGGTTAGCTCTCACTTGGGTTCATCAGCAGCGGCTTTACAATAAAGTACCCTGTTAAGGCTTACTTCACCATTCCAGTTCATTTTTGCTTCAGGCGTTTTTTCTACTAGGAGTCTCTAATGTTTGTTCGCGTTTGTCTTTCCATTGCTGTTTTTGCGGTGTTGGCATCTGTTTCGCCGAGCAAGGCGGACTCAGGGATTAACGTTGTGATGAATCAAGCGAAGATCGTGAAGCTTTCACGCGCTGCCGACACCATCATCGTCGGCAATCCCGAGATCGCGGATGCAGCCATTCAAGATGCCAACACAATTGTGCTAACTGGCAAGGGATTTGGCACAACGAACTTCGTGGTCATGGATGTGAACGGCAACGCCATTGTTGATGAGCTGGTGATGGTTTCGCGCAGTGATGCAAATACAATGCGCATCTATCGTGGTGCCGATATCCAAACATTGTCATGCACGCCGATTTGTGAGAGCGCGTATAAGAACGCGGCAGAGCAAGCAGCTGATGCTGAGGCCCAGGCAGAAAACACTGCAAAGGCACCTTGACGCCTGTTCACATTGAACTGGTTAAGATTTCCTAAAAGTAAATATTAGAAATCGACACTCCGACAATACCGGATTTCAATTCGTCTCTTGTATCCTCGGCATACATCAGTTTGAATTGGAGCCTTCGCCATGAGCCTCGTGTGCATTAAAGACCCCGAAGTCCATAAGGTCAGGCGTTTTGGAATCCTAAAGCGCTTTAAGGCAGACAGCCGTGGCAGCACGGCGATTGAATTTTCAATGCTGATACTACCCTTTACATTGCTGGTCTTCGCAGTGATTGAAACTTGTATCTCGTTCGCCGCTCAACAAATTATGGCAAATGTGACGGACGACATCTCGCGCGATATCCGCACCGGCCAACTGAAGCCGACAGCGATCACAGCTGCATCGCTGCGCACGTCCATTTGCGATGGCATTAGCGTACTTGTCTCGACTGGCTGTCCCGGCCTTGAAGTTGATCTCAAAGCATATGCAAATTTTTCAGCTGTGCCAACAACGATCCCTTATACGGCGAGTGGCGACCTGAACACCGCGGGATTCACAACTGCTCCCGGGGGGCCTCAATCGATCAACTCACTTCGAGTTTTCTATCGCTGGCCTATCATGACGGATTTCATGCGCATCTACCTTTCGACAATTCCTGATGGCAAGACGTTGCTCTACGCGACGATGACTTGGAAAAACGAGCCTTACAGTTTGTAAGGTCGACATTGGGCAAAACGATGCAATTTTGACCGGTGAGCACATTGAACAAGACATTGGAAACTTCGAACATGAACCAGAAAATCAAGAAATTGTACTCACGGGCGAATACGTCTTTGAAAAATTTCTACGAGCATAAGAGCGGGTCCGCCGCCGTTGAGTTTGTCTTCATCGCGCCACTTCTCATAACGCTTTATTTGGGAACAATGGAAATATCCCAAGGTGTAGAAATGAACAAGAAAGTCGGCCGCGCCGCGAGCGTCATCGGAGATCTGATCGCACAGTCCGACGAATTGTCGAATACCGAGATTGAGGACATCATGAAAATCGGTGCCGCGGTTCTGCAACCCTATAATCGCGGCACTCCGACAATAACCGTCACGGCAATAGCGATCGATGCCGCTAAAAATGGAAAGGTCGCATGGTCGCGTCGTGGTACCGGCACAACCTATTCGCGCCCGTACGCCCTCGACAGTGCGGTGGTTGTTCCCACAAATATCGCAATTGCCGATACATTTCTAATTAAGGTTGAGACGGCCTTGGAATATCTTCCAATCACATCATGGACAATTCAGAAAAATAAAACAAATGCTGACGGTGGAACCTATGCCACCATCGATATGGCGGAAACTTATTATTTACGCCCAAGGCTAGAGAGCACTGTGACCTGCACTGGATGCTGAAACGAACGCATCGCAATATGGCTCATTATGTGCAGCCTATTTTGAGACTGTCGCAAGAAATTTGGTCGTGACGACCGCCAGTTTGTATTCCGCATGCGTTGCTGGGACAAACTTGGCGATGTTTGTTGGTTGAAACTGGCTTAGCAAATCAACGTCTGTACTGCCGATTGCAGAAAAGAAGCTCTGCAAAGCGTCTCTAGCTTCCGGTGGCAAATTTTTGCGAATGGCATGTGGACCATACCTGAGAAGGCCGGACACCCACGGCATCTTGATATCTGTCTTTTTACCAGAAACCGAAATCGTCGATACCGAACCGGTATCCATCAATCCCGATACGGCCAATGAACCGGCGGCGTCGCTATAGATCCATCCAAAAAAACCATCAATCTTGCCGTCAGAAAAGGCAGAAATCATCGATGAGGTGTCTGACAAATGCAAAATAAAGGCGTCATCTTCTGACAGCTTTCTGGTGCCTATCACATACTCGACCATTGGTATTGCAAAACCCGAAATTGAACCTTTTTCAGGAATTCCAATTCGCATCCCATTGAGATCGAGCCTCGTAAAAGCTTTCCCGCTGTTGAGAACTAATGCGCTTCTAATGCCTGTCGCACCGTTTGTTTGAACAGGTGCCACCAGCGGTTCGATGCACTCGCATAGCAACCAAGCGGTCGCATAGGCGATTGATGAGTAAATAGCGTATTCAATGCGGGAGCTTGCGTGAGCATCAATCAGCGCTGGATAATCGCGGAATATCTTGACCTCGGCGGGCATACCCAGCGCCGTTGAATATCCGGACTCCAGTCTTTTGATCTCAGTTGGCGTCAGCGTTCCGGTATCAGTCGCAGAGATACCGATCCTGAACGTGCCCAAGTCTTTGCGCCAATCAGCTTGGGCCGAAGGTACACCCGTCAGACATGCCAACAAAACATAGGCAGCTATTACGAAGCGCCTGACGAATAGACTTTTTCTTTTATCAAGCACGTTCAATTCTTTCTGTCCGGCAATCGTCGGGTTGCTTGACTTGCCCCAAATTGAAACAATTATCCATCGCTTTCGTGCTTGCTTGTTTGAACCTCTCGCATGTATTTTCTTACTTTCATGGAAATGGAACTGAAAATGGCGCGAGGCTTTCTCTTTGTACTCGATTCTTTTGGAATTGGAGGAGCACCGGACGCCGCCACTTTTGGCGATGAGGGTTCAAATACGCTTGGGCATATTGCGGAAAAGTGCTTGGCCGGCCAAGGCGACGCTGCCGGGCTGCGCACGGGACCGCTTCATCTTCCCAATCTCGTCGGGCTTGGCCTTGCAGAAGCGGCAAAGCTC
>JANOYJ010000013.1:0-1941 GCA_031428815.1 Phyllobacterium sp. | reverse complement strand
GGACATCATAGTCACGCTTGGCGGCGCGTCCGTAGGCGATCATGACCTCATTCGTCCTGTCCTTTTCGACATGGGCGTCACGCTCGATTTCTGGCAAATCGCCATGCGTCCCGGCAAGCCCTTGATGTATGGCAAGACTGGCAGCACGCATATCGTCGGCCTGCCCGGCAATCCGGTGTCGAGCCTCGTCTGCGGACAACTGTTTTTGGCGCCGCTCATTTCGGCATTGTCGGGACAAGCGTTCTCACAAGACATTCGAACGGCCAAACTCAGCGTGCCCATGCGCGAAAACGATCATCGGCAGGATTACATCCGTGCAAGCATCGAGACTACGGCGGATGAGGCGTTCGCGACCCCATTTCCCCTTCAAGACTCATCCATGCTGACAACCTTGGCAAATGCCAACGGCCTCATCATCCGCGCGCCACAAGCTTTGGCGAGCGCCATTGGTGATGCAGTAGAAGTATTAATGTTGCGCTGAAAACGCTGAATATTGAGCCGCTTGCAGAACACAACTAGAACATATATGATTTGTTCAGGTTTTGTAGCTAATTGATTCTGCGAGGAGAACACCGGATGCTGACGCGCAAACAACATGAATTGCTGCTGTTCATTCATGAACGCTTGCGTGAATCGGGCATTCCTCCCTCGTTTGATGAAATGAAGGATGCTCTTGATCTGGCGTCAAAGTCCGGCATTCATCGCCTGATTACAGCCTTGGAAGAGCGCGGCTTTATCCGCCGCTTGCCAAACCGCGCCAGGGCGTTGGAAGTCATCAAGCTTCCCGATTCACTTTCCCAGTCCCCGGTATCGCAACGCCGTTTTGCGCCGAGTGTTATTGAAGGCAGCCTCGGCCGAAATCCAGCACCTACGCGTCCGCTGGCACGCAGCGATAATGACGATGACTCGAGCCGCTCAATCGGTGTGCCGATGATGGGGCGTATTGCCGCCGGTGTGCCGATTTCCGCCATTCAGCACCAGACAAGCATGATCGCCTGCCCGCCTGATCTTCTTGGTCAAGGTGAGCATTATGCGCTGGAGGTCAAGGGCGATTCAATGATTGATGCCGGCATATTTGACGGCGATACGGTGCTGATCAAACGTTCTGACTCCTGCAACACCGGCGATATTGTTGTGGCATTGGTCGACGATGAAGAAGCGACGCTGAAGCGTTTCCGTCGCAAGGGCGCATCTATCGCGCTCGAAGCGGCCAATCCCGCCTATGAGACCCGTATTTTTGGCCCTGATCGAGTGAAGGTCCAAGGCAGACTGGTCGGATTAATGCGCCGCTACAACTGACTGTCACTGAAGTTTGTATTTTGGACAAAAAAAGGGCGGCTCGCGCCACCCTTTTGTATTTTGCCAAGATTAATCAAGGCGTTGCAGCTTTTGCTTTATCCTGCTCGGCCTTTAACTTCTTTTCGAATTCAGCTTTGCGCTTGGTGATTTCGTCTTGAAGCTTCTTATTGCGGTCTTCAAGATCTGACTGTTGCATGCCAGGACCATCCAGGGCAGCAGCGAATCCAGTCAGTGACACTTTGATTGGGTTCGGCTTGTTCTGGAAGTTGATGGACGTCAAGGTCAACTCGCCACCCTTTTTGAGCGCGGCAATCAATTCCGGGCTAAGTGGTGCCTCGGCGATACAGCGATCGGGGAAACAGATACCATATTCAATTTTTGTGGGCTTGTTCTTGTCGATCTGTAAGCCGACGCCCGGAGGAATTAGGCGACCGGATGGAACTGAAATCTGAAAAATTTTGCGATTAACTTTACCCTTCACGTCAATCAAACTGATCGCGGTGAGAAGCTGGCCGGAATCTGCTGTCACTACGTTTTGAGTATTGCAAATATCATTGTCTTCTTGCTTCGCGCAAACTTTAAACCAACCCTGCGGAGGTTGCCCCGCCTGCTGTGCAAATGCACTATTCGTGCCCAAGACAG
>JANOYJ010000012.1:0-1885 GCA_031428815.1 Phyllobacterium sp. | reverse complement strand
CGCCACGGAAGAGAAGATGAGTGCCTTCGTCTTCAAAATTCAGGCCAATATGGACCCGAACCACCGCGACCGCATCGCCTTTGTCCGCGTCTGTTCCGGCACGCTGGAGCGCGGCATGAAGGCCAAGCTCGTGCGCACCGGAAAGCCGATGGGTCTTTCGGCGCCGCAATTCTTTTTCGCCCGCTCGCGCCAGATTGCCGATGAGGCTTTTGCCGGTGATGTCGTCGGCATTCCGAACCATGGCACTTTGCGCATCGGTGATACGCTGACCGAGGGCGAGGATTTTCTGTTCAGGGGTGTGCCAAACTTCGCGCCTGAAATCCTGCGCCGCGTGCGGCTGGACGATGCGATGAAGGCGAAGAAGTTGAAGGAAGCCTTGGCGCAAATGGCCGAGGAAGGTGTGGTGCAATTGTTTTCGCCCGAAGACGGCTCGCCTGCCATTGTCGGAGTCGTCGGAGCCTTGCAGCTCGATGTGTTGCAGCAGCGGCTGTTGCTCGAATACACGCTGCCGACGGGCTTTGAAATGTCGCGCTTTTCCATCTGCCGCTGGATTTCAGCCGATGACAAGAACGAACTTTACCGCTTCATTGAAGCCCATCGCGGCGACATGGCCCGCGATCTCGACGGCGATCCGGTGTTCCTCGCGCAAAACGGCTTCTCGCTGAATTACGAAGCCGAGCGATGGAAAGCGATACGGTTCGCCACGATCAAGGACTATCAGGTGCGCGGAGCGAAGGCGGCGTGATTCTGAAAATTGTAGGGAAGATTGAATTTCCCCTACTTTTGTGCTATTCCGCGTCCATCGAAGAACGGAGGCAAACGTGGGACTGTTTGACGCAAAGACTTCCGCCAAAGGTCAGGTGACTGTTCCCGCAGAAATCCGGCGGCTGATCGGCCTTGAAGCGGGAGGCAAAATTCAGTTTCAGGCCGAGACGGACGGACGGGTTTACGTTCTCGCCAAGAAGCGCAGCATCAAAGCACTCAAAGGATTGGTCGCCCGGCCCGGAACGACTGTGGATGTCAAGGCCGCGATCTCTTCCGAGGTGGCAAAGCGCAACCGCGCAGGGGCCAAGACTTGATTGGCGTCGATACAAACATCCTCGTACGTTACATTCTAGACGACGATCCGGTCTGGTCTCCGCCGGCGCAGAGATTCATAGACGATGATTGCACAGTAGACCGCCCCGGTTACGTGAACCTCGTCGTGCTCGTTGAACTCGTGTGGGTGCTGAACCAGACGCCGGGATGGGGCAAAAAAGAGATATGCACTGTGATCAGTGAATTTCTACTCGCGGATAATCTTGTGCTCGAGCAGCCGTTGCTCGTCTCCGCCGCGCTGCAATCGTTCAAGGAGGGAAACGCCGATTTCGCGGATTTCATTATCGCGGAAGTGAACAGTTCGGCACAAGCCAGTCCAACAGTCACGATTGACAAGGATGCATCCAAGCAGCCGGGTTTTGTGAGACTGGCAAGGAAACCACACCATGGATAACTGCTTTCCACGCCCGGGTTATCGCCCATGAAATTCGATCAATATGATGTCGTCATTGTCGGCGCGGGTGCGGCCGGGATGATGACGGCTGCCGAGGCGGGCAAGCGCGGGCGGCGGGTCTTGCTGATTGACCACGCGCAGGTAGCGGGAGAAAAGATACGAATTTCCGGCGGCGGGCGCTGTAATTTTACCAATGTGAACACCAGCGCGAAGCAATTTCTGTCTGATAATCCGCACTTTTGCATCTCGGCACTGAAGCGGTTTTCGGCGCTTGATTTCATCAAACGGGTGCAGGCGCGCAACATTGCCTACCATGAGAAGACGCTGGGCCAGTTGTTCTGCGATGGTCCGTCGCAGCAAATTATCGACATGCTCTTGGATGATTTGCAAGCC
>JANOYJ010000011.1:0-5032 GCA_031428815.1 Phyllobacterium sp. | reverse complement strand
ATCCCGTTCTGGGCGGCGCGTATTCAAGGCGCAGTCCTCGGCCTTCTGCCAAATCCCATCTTGACCAGCGACCAAGTGACCTTGCTTGAGACTGATAATGTTGTCTCTGACAATGCCATCGAAGATGGACGCACTTTGGATGGGATCGGCATTACGCCGACCAGCCTCGCCGCAATCCTGCCGACCTATCTATGGCGCTTCCGCAAGACCGGACAGTATCAAGTCAGCAAGGCATAGGGCGGGACAGCCGGGGTGGAGAGTGTTCTCCCTGAATCTATTTCACACGTTACAGCGTTGATCTTCATCATCGCGAGTTTCTTCACCTCGGCGCTCACTGCCTCCTTTGGCATAGGTGGCGGCGTCGCACTTATGGCGCTGATGGGTACAGTCCTTCCCGTAGCCAGCCTCATTCCCGTTCATGGATTGGTGCAGCTTGGTTCCAATTCCGGCCGTGCTTGGCATCAACGGATGCAGGTATTATGGCGCGCGCTCTGGCCCTTCCTGGCAGGCGCAGCGATTGGTGCCTTTGCCGGTGCGATAGTGGTGGTTCCATTGCCGGACAGGCCGTTGAAAATTCTACTTGGCCTGTTCATCCTCATCGTTACCTGGGCAAAATTTCCCGCCTTGGCAACGATGGGAAAACCCGGCACCGGCATCGCTGGTTTGGTCGTCGCTTTTCTGTCGATGATATTCGGTGCAACCGGCCCACTGATCGCGGCACTTTTTGAGAAAACCTATTCTGACCGAAGGCAGATGGTGGCAACCAACGCGGCGGCGATGGTGCTTATCCATGGCCTCAAAGTCACCGCCTTTGCATTTGCCGGCTTTGCTTTTGGTGATTGGCTGGCTTTAATCGTCGCCATGATCGTCAGTGGCTATGTCGGTACGATATGCGGCACGCGGCTCTTGTGCCGGATACCGGAACAGTACTTTCGCACTGGCTTTAAGATTGTTTTGAGCGTTCTTGCCTTGGACATGGTGAGGAGAGGCATTTCGACTTGAAAATTACCGGTGCAACCATGTAGATTCAGTGCAGTACGATGTGCATTGAAGTTTCTGCACAGTCCCTCTAAACCGGATTTATGACACTAAAACTTCACATCCTTCGACTTCCGCACAGCGCTGACCTGCCACTGCCATCCTACGAAACAGAGGGTGCCGCCGGGATGGATTTACGTGCGGCAGTGCCCGAAAACGCACCGCTCATCCTTGCTCCCGGAGGCCGGGCTTTGGTGGCAACGGGGATGGTTTTTGAAATCCCGGAAGGCTTTGAAGGTCAGGTCCGTCCCCGCTCCGGCCTCGCACTGAAACACGGCATAACCTGTCTCAACTCGCCGGGCACTGTGGATTGGGATTATCGCGGCGAAATCAAAGTGGTTTTGGCCAATCTCGGATCGGAAGAATTTATCGTAACGCGCGGCATGCGCATTGCGCAAATGGTTGTGGCACCGGTGACGCGGGTGGCGATTGTTGAAGTAAAAACTCTCAGCCAGACTCACCGTGGCGCGGGCGGATTCGGGTCGACCGGGATGGCATGATGGATAAGCTTGCGGTCACCGATATGCACACCGGCGGTGAGCCGCTGAGGATTATTACCTCAGGCTACCCCGCATTGCCTAAGGGCACGATTCTCGAAAAGCGCGCCTATGTGCGCGACAATCTCGATCATTTGCGCAAAATCCTGATGTTTGAGCCGCGCGGACATTATGACATGTACGGTGCATTGCTCGTCGAAACCGACTTGCAGGATGCCGATATGGCGGTCTTGTTCATGCACAATGAAGGCTATTCCACCATGTGCGGTCACGCCATTATCGCGCTTGGTCGCTATGCGGTGGACAAGGGTTTGGTCGCAGCGCGGGAGCCGGTGACGCGCATCAATATCGAGTGCCCTTGTGGAATGGTCATGGCCGATGTCGAGGTCATCAACGGCAAGCCCGGACGTGTTTCGTTTGAAAGCGTTCCCGCATTTGTGTTTGCCCGTGATCTTACGCTGGAACTTGCGGGCTTTGGTCCGGTAACCTTCGACATTGCTTATGGCGGGGCATTTTATTGCCTTGTGAACGCGGCGCAGTTCAGGTTGGAATTTGGCCGCGATGCTGCAAGAAAATTCACCGATGCGGCAGATCTATTAACCCAAGCGGCCAAATCTATTCCCCTCGCACATCCAGATTCGGACGATCTCGCCTTTCTCTACGGCACGATCATCACCGATGGCGGCAATGGCAAGGACAGGCCAACCCAAAATGTTTGCGTTTTTGCCGACCGCGAAGTTGACCGATCCCCCACTGGCTCCGGCGTGACGGCGCGACTTGCGGCAATGCATGCCAAAGGCGAAATTGGGCTTGGTGAAAGCCGGACTTTCCAGAGCATTACCGGATCGGAATTTTCCGGCGAAGTGGTTCGAACGGCAAGCGCCGGAAACCGCAACGCCGTCATCGCCCGCGTCTCTGGCTGCGCCTATTATTCGGGCGAGACGACATTCATCGTTGAAAAAGACGATCCCCTGCGGGCGGGATTCTTGGTTCGTTGAGAGCTAAAAACCCAGCGCCAAAGCTGCTAGGCCCGCCGCACCGACAATAATCCGCCACCAAGCGAACAGCGCAAAGCCAGAACGGCTGACATAATCCAGCACAAGGCGCACCACGAACAGCGCCATCAGGAACGCCGCGATGAAACCAATGGCGATGAGACCCGCATCATCCACACTCAAAATGTCGCGATTTTTGTAGAGATCATAGGCAAAAGCACCGGCCATAGTTGGCATGGCCAGGAAGAAGGAAAACTCCGCCGCCGAGCGCTTGTCGGTTCCCATGAGGAGCGATCCTACAATTGTCGCTCCGGAACGCGATGTACCGGGGATCAGAGCCAAGCATTGGAATAAACCGATTTTCAGACAAAGCGAAAGCGGGAAGTCCATGATGTTGGTGTAGCGCGGCTTTAACGTCATTCGGTCGATGACCAAAAGGATGACACCGCCGATCAGCAGCATGGTGCAAATCAGCATTGGCGATTCAAACAGCACGCGCTTGATGAAATCATGCGCCAGAGCGCCGAGAAACGCGGCAGGAAGGAAGGCGAGCAGGATACCAAGTATGAAACGACGGGTGCCGGCATCCCTCGGGAAATCCATAAGCATCTGCCAAAGTTTGGCGAAATAGACTGACAGGATGGCTAGAATCGCACCCAGCTGAATAACGATTTCGAATACTTTGCCTTTGGACTCAAACCCGAGAAAATGACCCGCCAACAAGATGTGACCGGTGGACGAAACGGGGATGAACTCGGTGGCGCCCTCAATCAAACCCAAAATCAGCGCTTGAACGCCCGTGGCAAAGTCCATTTAATACTCCCGGATTCGCGCATACGGGATTGCTTGTCACCCGAGCCGGATGTGCCTATAGCTGATTCACTTATTCGGGGAAATCCACTGTCAGGGGTCGTTCGACGGTTTCGTCGCGATGAACTATTCGGCTATTCATTCATGCTCACGCTCTTTCATAACATCATGTCCACACATTCCCGCTTCGTCAGGCTAGCGCTGGCGGAGTATGAAGTTGAGACGATGCTAATTGAGGAGCGGCCATGGGCGAAGCGGCGCGAATTTCTTGCGCTCAATCCTGCGGGAACCTTGCCGGTTCTGCTGGCTGAGCATAACCGGGTTGTGCCGGGCGGAATGGTGATTGCCGAATATCTTGACGAGACGCGCGGTGTGCTGAAACGCGATAAGCGTCTATTTGCCGAAGACCCATTCGAGCGGGCTGAAATACGGCGGCTCTGCGATTGGTTCCTAACAAAGCTCGATAGTGAAGTGACACGGCATTTTGTGCGTGAGCGGGTGTTCAAACTGCAAATGACGGTGGAAGAAGGTGGCGGCGCACCGGATTCATCGGCGCTCAGGGCCGCAAGGGGCAATATCAAACAGCATATGAAATACCTGAATTGGTTGGCGGGAACGCGCAATTGGCTGGCGGGAGCGAAAATCTCCTACGCGGATCTTACCGCAGCGGCTGCGATTTCCATCTTGGATTATCTTGGCGAAGTGGATTGGAAAGATTCACCCGCAGCGCGCGATTGGTATGTTAGGATGAAGTCGCGTCCGTCGTTTCGGCCTTTGTTGAATGACCGCATTCGAGGGCTTAATCCGGTCTCCCATTATGCAGACCTTGATTTCTAAGTCAGAAAAGCAAGACCCCGTTGAATTTCTGAAGCAGGAAGCAGTGCATCACGGCTTTGACGTCGTCGGTGTGACACGGCCTGAGATGATGGGCGAGGCCGGAATACATTTATCAAAATTTGTCTCGGAAGACCGTCACGGCGATATGGCTTGGATGGAGGCGGAACTTGACCGTCGCTCCAATCCGCGAACCTTGTGGCCAGAGGTGAAGAGCATTGTGATGTTCGGCATGAACTACGGGCCGGATGATAACCCGCTCGGCAATCTCACAAAAAAGGATCGCGCTTCGATTTCAGTCTATGCGCAGAACCGTGACTATCATCAGCTTATCAAAGGCCGGTTGAAAACCATTGCCGGACGATTGAAGCGGCTGACAGGAGCTGAGGTCAAAGTGTTCGTCGACACCGCGCCCGTGATGGAAAAACCACTGGCGGCAGCGGCCGGTTTGGGCTGGCAGGGCAAGCACACCAATTTGGTGAGCCGCGACAAGGGTTCATGGTTATTTCTTGGCAGCATATTCAGTGCCGCCTCCATCACGCCGAATGAGCCGGAAGCAGATAACTGCGGCTCATGTCGGGCATGCCTTGACGTTTGCCCGACCAATGCCTTTCCCGCGCCCTACCAATTGGATGCGCGGCGCTGTATTTCGTATTTGACCATTGAGCATAACGGTCCAATTCCGCATGAATTTCGTGAGGCTATCGGCAACCGGATCTATGGTTGCGATGATTGCCTTGCTGTCTGCCCATGGAACAAGTTTGCTGAGACCGCGCGGGAAGTGAAATTGCAGGCACGGGAGGAATTGAAGTCTCCCCATCTTAGCACGCTGCTGGCATTGGACGATGCAGGCTTTCG
>JANOYJ010000010.1:0-3517 GCA_031428815.1 Phyllobacterium sp. | reverse complement strand
TATAAACCCGCCACCGGTCACGCGGTCCAACTCGTCAATACCGCAGCGAATGCGCGGCGCGTCTTCAGCCTCACCCGCAAGACTGGTTAATGCAACGGCGCGACCTTTGCGCTTTGCCCGCAACCCTGCCGGTCCGCCGCCAATGCCAGCGGTGAGATTTTCTTCGACAATCGTATTCCATTCGCCGCAAGAATCGCATTTACCCGACCAGCGCGTGTGAACCGCACCGCAGCTTTGGCATATAAATGTGTGACGGTCTTTGGCCATCAAGCCATTCCTGAATAACGGCGATGGTAGCGTCTGCCGAGTGACGTCAAAAACTCATACCCGATAGTCCCCGCCGCCCGCGCCGCATCGTCCAATGCGATATTCTTGCCAAAAAGCTCAACATAATCACCAACATGCACTGTGTTGAGGGGGGCATTCGTGGCATCGAACATTGTCAAATCCATGGTCACGCGCCCAAGGATCGGAACCTTGGTCCCCGCCACGAAGCCATGCCCCACCACAGGTTCCGCATCGCGTAATGACACACCTGACCCGGACGCCCGATTAAAACCGTCGGCATAACCTGTGGCGCACACAGCGATTGTGGTATCGCGACTCAAAGTTGTGGTCGCGCCATAGCTCACCGTCTCGCTCGCCTTGGCGTGACGAATCTGAACGATCCGGGTCTCCGCCGTGACAACAACTTCCATCGGATTTTCCGTGTCGTTCACTGCTTCGCCGCCATAAAGCGCAATGCCCGGACGTGTCATATCGCAAAGATAATCACCTGCAAGAAAAATACCGGCAGAATTGCAGAGGCTAGATTCGACGCCGGAAAAGACGGAGCGAACCCCTTGAAATGCTTTGCGTTGCTTCGCATTCAACGGGTGCAGCGGATCGTCGGCACAGGCCAAATGGCTCATCAGATGACAAAGGCCTGCTTGCTTCAAATCGTTGATTTCAGATGCCAACGCCAGTGCTTCTGCAACGTTCAGACCTAGCCTGTTCATCCCCGTATCGACATGTATTCCGAAGGATGAAAATTGGGCTCGAGACCCAAGCCAATCCCGAACTTGATCGAGCGAACATAGCAATGGGATAAGCCGACTCTCTTCAAAGCCAGTTCTGTCTTCAGAAAATGCACCGGTTAAAACAAAAATACGCGCGTCCGGTGCAACCTTGCGAACCTCAACGCCCTCATGCGGAAGAGCAACAAAAAACGTCCGGCAGCCCGCAGAATAAAGCGCCTGCACTACAGGTGAGGCACCGATTCCATAAGCATCGGCTTTAACAACCGCAGCAGCGCGGGCAGGGGCGGACAGGGCGTCCAGTTTGCGCCAATTGCGAACCAGCGCTGCGAGGTCAATTGTCAACCTTCCGCCAGCTAGCGCGGCGTCTACGCCGGATGAAGGGGACAAGTCAGCCAATCGCTACTCGTAATTTCGTTCTGGCAGATACTGATCTTCGGCCAAATCCGTAAAGCGGGTAAATTCTGCTTGGAAGGCGAGTTGCACCGTGCCCGTCGGACCATGCCGCTGCTTGCCAATGATGACCTCAGCTTTGCCCCGCGCATTGTTCATATCGGTCTCCCAAGTCAGATACTCTGCGGTGCCGAGCTTGGGTTCCTTGTTTCTCAGGTAATATTCCTCGCGATATACAAACAAAACGACGTCAGCATCTTGCTCAATCGAGCCGGATTCACGTAGATCTGACAATTGAGGCCGCTTGTCATCACGGCTTTCCACGGCACGCGACAGCTGAGAAAGCGCTATAATGGGAACATTGAGTTCCTTTCCCAGCGCCTTCAATCCGGTGGTAATCTCTGTGATCTCCTGCACGCGGTTCTCAGAGGCGCGCTTAGATGATCCTTGCATCAGTTGAATATAGTCGATGACCAATACGTCTAGCCCACGCTGACGCTTCAAACGCCGCGCACGCGCCGCCAGTTGCGCAATCGAAATACCGCCGGTCTGATCGATATAAAGAGGAATCTTCTGCATCATTTCGGCGCAGGCGACCAGCTTGCGGAAGTCTTCATCAGTTATTTCGCCGCGCCGGATTTTTGACGATGAAATTTCAGTCTGTTCAGAAATAATACGCGTTGCCAGCTGTTCGGACGACATTTCAAGTGAAAAGAACCCGACTACGCCGCCATTTGCGGCTTTCATCGATCCATCAGCCTGCGGAACGGGTTCATAGGCCGCCGCAATGTTGAAGGCGATATTCGTGGCGAGGGATGTTTTGCCCATTCCGGGGCGGCCCGCAAGGATGATAAGATCAGAACCTTGCAACCCACCCATCATGCTGTCGAGCTTTTGGATGCCGCAGGAGACGCCGGACAGGTGTCCGTCACGCTGATGTGCCGCGCTCGCCATTTCGATGGCATTCTTCACCGCGTCGGTGAACGCCTCGAACCCGCCGTCATAGCGCCCGGTCTCTGCCAATTCGAACAGGCGGCGCTCGGCGTCTTCAATCTGCTGACGCGGAATCATTTCCACCGGCGCGTCAAAGGCGATGTTGACCATATCCTCGCCAATGTTAATCAACGCCCGCCGGATCGCCATGTCGTGGATGGCGTGGCCGTAGTCTTCGGCGTTGATGATGGTGACGGCTTCCGCAGCGAGCCGCGCCAGATAGCGCGCCACAGTCATCTCGCCGACTTTTTCCTCCGCCGGCAAAAACGTCTTCATCGTCACCGGATTGGCGGTCTTGTTAAGGCGGATGAGATCGCCCGCTACCTCGTAAATCTTACGATGCAAAGGCTCAAAGAAATGCTGCGGCTTCAAAAAGTCCGATACCCGGTAAAACGCGTCATTATTGACCAAGACTGCGCCGAGAAGTGCCTGTTCCGCCTCAATATTGTTCGGAGCCGAGCGATAAAGCGCGTCATTGGGTTCAATTTTACGAAGCGCCTCGGCCATGTCATTCCCTGAAATTTGAGAATCGACTGCTAGCGCGAGGCTCTGAGTCGTTCAATGCGTCATACGATAAACACAGCAATTCACAGGGTCAAAAATAAAGAATGCCCGGCGCTTGACCGGGCATTTTCGCAGCATTTTATTGAATGATTTCAGAAGCTTATTCGTCGTCGCCAAACTCGCCCTGGTCCATCCCGCCGGGAACAATTTCGTTCTCGTTCGCGCCGTAGATGGCTTCGGCCGTATCGAGCTTCTCGCCCTTGGCTTGGCGTGAGGCTTCGTCGGCACTGCGGGCGATGTTGATGGATACTTTCACCGAGACTTCGCCATGCAGATGGATGTCGAGATCATGCACGCCGATGGTCTTGATCGGGTTCATCAGCTGGATCTGGTTGCGGTTGACGTTGTAGCCGCCTGCAACGATGAGATCGGCGATATCGCGCGTCGAGACCGAGCCATACAGCTGACCGGTTTCACCGGCGGAGCGGACGAAAATGAAGCTCTTGCCGTCGAGGGTCTCGGCTATTTTTGAGGCTTCGCCCTTGCGCTCGGAGTTGCGGGCTTCATGACCGGCGCGTTCCGCTTCAAAGCGGGCGCGGTTGGCAGCATTG
>JANOYJ010000009.1:0-3072 GCA_031428815.1 Phyllobacterium sp. | reverse complement strand
GGGACCATGACGGTGCGCATTAACAATGTGGAGCATTTGCTCGCTCTGCATTTCATCAATGGCGGGCGCGGCGCTGTCGCAACATTGCAAAGCACGGATGCGATATTTGCGGATTGGCGAAGAACCGTGTCATTCAATGTGACGCTGTTTGTTTTGACCTCCGGCCTGCTTCGTGTCGTACTTTACGCCTATTTCAGCCAAGCCATCCGCGCCACGGATGCGGCTGAGATTTACCGCCAAACACATCAGCGAATTGATCTGGCACTCTCCCGAGGGCGGTGCGGCCTCCTCGATTGGGATATGGCGCGAGGGCGGATGTATTGGTCGCGTTCCATGTATGAAATGTTGGGTTACGAGCCGCGCGATGCGATCTTGGCGTTCGGTGAAGTTGAGCAGATTATGCATCCGGAAGATGGCGACTTATATGAACTTGCGGGGCGCTTGGTCTCAAAAGAACTTAACCAGATCGATCATGTTTTTCGTATGCGCCATGCGGATGGTTCATGGAAATGGATGCGCGCGCGGGCAGAGATCGTTGATCCTTTGGCGCATGACATTCACCTCATCGGCATTGCAGTCGATGTGACAGAACAAAAGAATCTTGAGCAGAATTACGAAGATGCAGACCGGCGTCTGCGCGATGCAATTGAGAATATTTCTGAATCCTTCGCGCTCTGGGATCACGACCGGCGTTTGGTACTGTGCAATACGCGGTTTCAAGAATTGTCGGGACTTAGGCCGGATCAAATCCGCGCAGGCACGCCCCGCGACGAAATCGAACGTATCCGCCCTGTTGTGAGCCAGAAGCGCATGGTGACGGCCAATGGTGCGGATGGCATTCAGACTTTTGAGCGCCAATTGGCGGATGGACGCTGGTTGCAGCAGAACGAACATGAAATGAAGGATGGCGGTCTGGTATCCATCGGCACCGACATTACCCAAATCAAACAACATCAGGAACGCTTGACCGACAGCGAGCGCCGTTTGATGGCGACGATCCATGATCTCAGCCTAGCGCGAAAAGCCGAGGCCGAGCGGGCGATGGAAGCGACCGACCTGAATCAAAAATACCAAGCCGAGAAAGAACGTGCCGAGGCGGCAAATCTGGCCAAGTCAGAGTTTCTTGCCAACATGTCACATGAATTACGCACGCCGTTGAACGCTGTGATCGGTTTCTCGGAGATTATGCAGTCCGGCATGTTCGGGCCGCTCGGCTCGGATCGCTATGAAGAATATGCCAATGATATTCATCAGAGCGGTAATTATCTTCTGGGCGTTATCAACGACATTCTCGATATGTCTAAAATCGAGGCGGGGCGCTACTCGCTCGATATTGAAGCGATTGACCTCTGTCCGCTGATCAAAGAAGCCGTGCGTGTCGTCGCTGTGCCTGCGGCTGAAAAAGACATTGAGGTCATCACTCAGATCGATGATGCGATCAGCATTCATGCGGACAGGCGGGCGATTAAGCAAATTCTGCTTAATCTTCTTTCCAACGCAGTGAAGTTCACCGGCCAACCGGGACGTATTACTGTTCGCGCCAAAAGGGTCGGTAGCGCTGTGGCGATTACGATTGAGGATACGGGATGCGGTATTCCAAAATTGGCGCTGCGCAAACTCGGCATGCCGTTTGAACAGGTGCAAAACCAATTCTCAAAGAGCCATACCGGTTCAGGTCTCGGCCTTGCGATCTCACGCTCCTTGGCGGAAATGCATGGCGGAGCGCTGAAGATACGCTCGACCGAAGGTGTGGGCACAATCGTCTCGGTGCGCATTCCCGTACACGAGATGAGAATGGCGGCATAAAAACCCGACAGCGTTCGCCATCGGGTTTTTCTTACATCATATCAATTGCTTCGCCGGAATCGGCGAAATTGATCCAGCTCAGTTCGCGCCGTCAATTCCGTCATCCGGACCACCTTTTCCGTGACGACCCATTTTGCCGGGGCGTTCGGTCTTGGCGATTTTTCCGTCGTCGTTCTTGTCGAGCAAGGCGAACATCTTCTTTTGGGCGTTAGCCGCCTCTTCAGCTGTCAACACGCCGTCATCATTGGCATCAAAACGCGTAATCATGCGTTTGGCCATCCGCTCGGCGCGCATCTTCTCGATCTCGCCCGCGACTTCGGCAACCGTCAACTTGCCGTCCTTGTCGGCATCGGCGCTGGCGAAGCGTTCGTTGGCGATTTTGGAGAACTCTTCCAGCGTGACATCGCCATCCTTATTGGCGTCCAGCATTTCCAGCGGCGGCATCATACCGCCGCGTCCGCCATGGTGTTTGCCGCCGTGACCATCTCTGGCGTAAGCGGAGCTTGCCAAGGCACTGGAGAGCGCGACAAAGGCGAGTGCGATTTTAATTGTAGGTGTCATTTTAGTTTCCTTTTTTGCATCATCACCCCCGATGCGGGTCTGGTTCTCGGCGCGGCCCATCGTGCTTAGAACCAGTTTGTCGAACATCAAAACTTTCAAATTCGGCTTTAGTTTTGCTGTCCTAACGGAGCACTTGGTCAAAAATCTTTCTGACCTCCTGCGCCGTATTCTTCACATGTGCCTTTAGCGTCGCCCCATCGGGCAGTTCGCTGACACGGCACATGATTTCGTAGAGACCTTCGGGAAGGTCATCATGTTCGGGATCGCCCTTGAGACAAAGGCGTAAAACTTGGGTGAGATTGGAAAACAGACGGTGCGCGGTAACCAGTTGATCCCGCTGGCTTGCGTTGAGCTTGTCGATCTGAAGATTAGCAATGGCTCTAAAGGTCTGGACCGTCTTTATACCCGCTTGCCCGGTGATCGCGGCGTATTGACTGATAAACTCTAGATCAATCAATCCGCCCGGCGTCAATTTCAAGTCCCATGAGCTTTTGGGCGGCTTTTCTTTGCCGATGAGGGCACGCATCTCGCGCACTTCTTTAGCAACTTTGGCCCGCTCACGCGGCATTGCGAGAATGATGGTGATCTCGGCATTGATCCGGGTGTCCAGCCCAACGTCTCCCGCAACGATGCGGGCGCGGGATAGAGCCATGTGTTCCCAAGTCCACGCCTCGCCGCGCTGATAGCTCGCGAAAGATACGAAAC
>JANOYJ010000008.1:0-3709 GCA_031428815.1 Phyllobacterium sp. | reverse complement strand
CGACGATCAACCTTCTTGAGGTCAAGCCAGTCAAGGATTCCAACGGCGTCTTCGTGGGGCTTTCCAATGTACAAGTCCGTCTGCCCGACGGATTTGATGGCGCTGTCGGCAAAGAATGCATCATCGGCCTTCGACCCGAATACTTGAGCTTTGTAAATGCCAGTGCCGCGGGTGCGATACCCGTCACGGTCGACGTAGAAACGCCTCTGAACGAAAAAACGGTCACGCTGGTGCGGACTTTGCGTGACCGGGAAATCCTCGTTTCACGACCCGCTGGCACGCCGGGACCAAGCGAAGGCAAAGCCTTCATCTCGGTCGACGCAAAAAGCGCACTCTTGTTTGATGCCAACACTGGCCTTCGCATAGGCACCAGGAAGACGTCCGTGAAACAAGCAGGAGAAGCCGCATGACCGACACTGCTCTCACGATCACGAATGTCGACAAGTTCTATGGCCCCATCGACAAAGGCGTTCACGCTGTCCAAAATCTCAGCATGAGCATCAATAAGGGCGACATCGTCGCGCTGCTTGGTTCATCAGGCTGTGGCAAGACGTCCATTTTGCGAATGGTCGCGGGCTTTGAGGAAGTTTCGCGCGGCAAGATCTCACTCAAAGGCCGTGAAGTCCATAATCTTCCACCGGTGAAACGCAATGTTGCCATGGCCTTTGAAGGCTATTCTCTCTATCCGCCGCTCACCGTGCGTGAAAACATTGCCTTTGCTTTGACGGCGGCGCGGTTGCCGAAAATGGAGGTCGACGAAAAAGTCGCCGGTATCGCCAAGCTCTTAGAGATCGAAGATATTCTCAACCGTTATCCAAGTTCGATTTCCGGCGGCCAGCAGCAACGCGCCAGCCTTGGCCGCGCTCTGATCCGCAAAGCAGATTTGCATCTGCTGGACGAGCCTATGGGGCAACTGGAACCGCAGCTTCGCGCGGTGCTGCGCGGTCGTATCAAAGCCTATATCAAGGAACACGGACTTACCGCGATTCTTGTGACCCACGACCAGACAGAGGCCAACGCCTTGGCTGATCGTATCGCCGTGATGGAAGGCGGCGTGTTGCAGCAATTTGATACGCCGGACATGATTAAAGAGCGACCGGCCAATCTCTTCACCGGAACCTTTGTGGGCGAGCCACCGATGAATGTGTTCGAAGCTTTTGTGAACAAGGAAGGCGGTAAGTTTGCGCTCCGCCTGCAAGATGGCTTGGCGCTTGAATACGATCAAAACGCCTTTTCGAGCGCCGTTCGAGATGAACTCTTGAAGCGCGAGCGTGTTGTCATTGGTGTCCGGCCCTATGCGGTGCGCCGCGTGAAAGATGGAGTCCCGGCGACGGTCTCCGCCAATCAATGGCTTGGTGATCAAACGCATATTGCGGCAGATTTTGCCGGTGGATCGATTGTCCTTGTTGAGCATGACCGCACACGATTGGCATTGGGCGAACCCATCGGTGTAAAAATTGAACCACAGAACCTTCACATGTTTGACGTGGCCACTGGCAATGCTATCTCGCATGGCAGGGAGCTTGCCGGATGAAAGACATATTGATTGGCATTGATGCGGGCACTTCGGTCATCAAGTCGATCGCCTTCGACCTGAGCGGCAAGCAGATTGCTGCACATGCCATCGCCAATCGCTACGACATTTTTGATGGTGCCGGGGCGACGCAGGATATGGCGCGAACTTGGGCCGATACCGCTGCCACATTGCGCGGCCTTGCCCAAAAAGTGCCAAACCTTGCTAGTCGCACAATCGCTGTTTCAGTCACTGGTCAAGGTGATGGTGCATGGCTGATCGACAAATCAGGCGAACCCGTCGCCCCTGCGTGGCTGTGGCTTGATGCCCGTGCTGCGTCAATTGTCGATGAAATTCGTTCCCGCCCAGAAGATCGCCGCCGCTTTGAAAAGACTGGCACCGGCCTGGCGGCCTGCCAACAGGGGCCCCAGCTTCTCTGGATGCAAAAGCATCAGCCGGAAGTGTTGGAGCGGGCGACAAATTCCTTCCATTGCCAAGACTGGCTCTACTTCAAACTGACGGGCATCGTTGCCACTGATCCTTCCGAAGGGGTGTTTACCTTCGGTGATTTCCGCACCCGCGCCTATGATGATGAGGTCATCGACATTCTCGGCTTGACCTCGCTACGACGCCTCTTACCGACAATTGTCGACGGCACGAAAGAGCGTCACGCGCTCACGACACGGGCCGCCACTGAAACCGGTTTGCTTGCTGGAACCCCAATCGTTCTCGCTTATGTGGACGTTGCGTGTACAGCGCTCGGAGCGGGATTGTTCGACCGAAAAGCGCTTCCGGGCTGCACCATTATCGGCTCCACAGGCATGCATATGCGCCTTGCGCCGACACCGGATGATGTCGTGCTCAACGCGGATTCAACCGGTTATACAATGTGTTTCCCGGCACCCGGCGTTTACGCCCAAATGCAATCGAACATGGCGGCGACGCTCAACATTGACTGGGTTCTCTCGCTCGCCTCCAATCTTTTAGCATCGCAAGGCATGACCAAAACCCATGGCGATATGCTTGGCATGCTTGATGGTTGGATTGCAGAAGCCAAGCCCGCAAGCCTGATTTATCAACCCTATATTTCCGAGGCCGGTGAACGGGGTCCCTTTGTCGATGGCGATGCGCGCGCCGGATTTGTCGGACTATCGATGAAACACGGCTATGCTGATCTCGTTCGCTCTGTCGTTGAAGGTCTCGCCCTTGCCGCCCGCGATTGTTATGAGGCGACTGGCGTCTTGCCCAAGGAAGTGCGACTGACAGGCGGAGCCGCCCGCTCCAAATCACTGCGCCGCATCCTTGCCGGGGCGCTTGGTGCCGATGTGCGCACGAGTTCACGCGAAGAGGCGGGAGCGGCAGGAGCCGCGATGATCGCTGCTGTGTCTATTGGTCTTTACAACAGTATGGAAGACTGCGCCGTCGAATGGGTCACCCCTTTGCTCGGCACCGCTGAACATCCCAACCCCGAACTCACTGAAATCTATTCACGGATCTATCCACGTTATGCCGAAGCCCACAAAGCGTTGCGCCCGGTTTGGAAGAGCATGGCCGTAAACCGGAACTTGACGTCATGAAACATATTGCAATCATCGGCGATCATTTCATGTTGCCCTCCATATTCAAGGAGAAGATCGAAGCGGCCTGCGGCATGGGTCACACGATCCGTACTTTGGAAACCGCCTGGCCTGATGAACCTATGGAATTCGGCAATCCGGACAAAGGCCTTGATACCATCAAGGAGTATTTCGGTGATCCGGATGAGGTTGTCGCCTTCATCGGCGATGCGGAGATATTGGTGACGCAACTGGCACCTTTGTCCGACGGCATGTTGGCGCGAATGCCCGATCTGAAACTCGTTGCGGTCTCACGTGGCGGGCCGATCAATATTGATATGACAGCGGCAAAGGCGCGTGGCGTCACCGTGGTCAATGTCCCCGGTCGCAACGCGAGTGCGGTCGCCGAATTTACCATTGGTGCAATCCTTGCCGAGACGCGCCTCATTCGCGTCGGACATGAAGCATTGCGACGCGGAGAATGGCGTGGCGATCTTTACCGCGCCGATCGGACGGGCCGTGAACTCAGCGAAATGGTGGTCGGGATTATTGGCTATGGTAATATAGGCACCAAGGTCGTGAAGCTCCTCAAGGCGTTCGGTTGCAAAATTTTGGTGGCGGACCCGTATGTGCAGCTCAG
>JANOYJ010000007.1:0-1819 GCA_031428815.1 Phyllobacterium sp. | reverse complement strand
AGTGCCGTCGGCCTTCATCGCGGCAATCGCGGCATTGACCGGTGCGACCAGCTCTGAGCCTTTCGGGAAGATGAAGCCGAAATCTTCGGAACCGAGTGCTCCGCCGATGAGCTTCAACTTGCCTTCCGAGGCATCGACATAACCTTTGCCAGCGGTGCCATCCGTCAACACGGTGTCCACATCGCCTGCTTTCAGCGCCTGAACCGTCGCGCCGAACGTTTCGAACAGCTTGATGCGCGGATTATCTTCTTTGCCATCCAGAACTTCATAGACAGCGGTATAAAACGGCGTCGTACCTGCCTGAGCACCGACAAGACCGTCTTTGAATGCGCCGAATGTCTTGGCATCGGTAAAGCGCGTCTCATCGCCGCGCACCAGCATGAATTGTTCCGAACGCATGTAAGCATCTGAAAAGTCTACCTTTTCCTTGCGCTCGTCCTTGATGGTAATGCCGGTCATGCCGATTTCGTACTGCTTGTCGGACACCGCTTGGATCATCGCATCCCAGGATGTGTTCTGGTACTCCACGGCGAAATTCAGCCGCTTGGCAATCTCGCCCATCGCATCATATTCCCAGCCAATCTGCTTGCCGGACTTTGGATCAACAAATTGCAGCGGCGGATAGGCGTTCTCGGTGACAACAACGACCTTCTTGCCTTCAAGATTGGGAAGGTCGGCAGCAAAAGCCGAAACGCTCAGAAATACAGAAGCCGCAGCGGCGGCGATGGACAGGAACTTTGACATCGGAAACTCCTCGACATGACGGCGTGAAGCCGGATTTTTCTTTTTGGTCAAACTCGAGAATGCCATGCCAAATACGGGGGACGCAAGCAGCATTAAAACGAAAAAAGCGACCCGAAGGCCGCTTTTCTGAATAAACCACCAATTGCCGGCGATTATGCCTTGTCGGCAGCTTTCGCAGCAGGGGCGGCGACAGCGCCCTTGACCTTGCGTGGATCTTTCTTTTCGGCGATACGCGCCGATTTACCGGTAAGTCCGCGCAGGTAATAGAGTTTCGCGCGACGGACACGGCCACGGCGAACCACATCCACGCCTTCAACGATGGGCGAATAGAGCGGGAATACGCGCTCGACGCCTTCGCCATAGGAAAGCTTGCGCACGGTGAAGTTTTCATTGAGGCCGGCACCGCTGCGGGCGATGCAAACGCCTTCATAGGCCTGCACACGGGTGCGGGTGCCTTCGGTCACACGCACGTTAACACGCACGTTATCACCGGGCTGAAAGTCCGGCAGCTTGCGCTTGGCTTCGATCTTGGCGGCCTGTTCGGCATCCAATTGTTGAATGATATTCATCGTTTAAGTCCTTAATTGTTCAGATGCCAGCGCGCCCGTCGCTCGTCTTTTCCGACATGCGGCAAAGACTATGCCTTCGTTCTGAAGGCAGGGGCGAATTCGTCATCTATTGATTTCGCGATGATCCAAGGCTCTTTATGGCTTTGGTTTCGGGCGGGTCGTTACACCATGAAATGGCCAATGTCACGCCCAAAGAGTCACTTTTCGCTAGTTTTCAGGATATCGGGACGCCGTTCTCTGGTCAATTCCAGCGCCTGTTCACGCCGCCATTCCTCAATCTTCTTATGATTGCCGGATATCAGCACATCGGGAATCGTCCGGCCCTCAAATTCCGGTGGCTTGGTATAGTGCGGATATTCTAGCAGTCCGCCTTCGAAACTCTCTGAAATGCCCGATTCCGCATTGCCCATGACGCCGGGCAAAAGCCGCACAATGGCGTCGAGCAAGATCATCGCCGCCGGTTCGCCGCCGGAGAGAATGTAGTCACCAATCGAGATTTCCTCGAG
>JANOYJ010000006.1:0-2639 GCA_031428815.1 Phyllobacterium sp. | reverse complement strand
TTACCATGCGCGGCCATTGCTATGATGCGCTGGTCGGGCTTGCGGGTTGCGATAAATCGCTGCCGGGCATGATGATGGCGATGGTGCGCCTGAATGTTCCGTCGATCTTTATTTATGGCGGCTCTATCCTGCCGGGGTCTTACAAAGGCAGACAGATCACTGTTCAGGATGTGTTTGAGGCCGTCGGCCAGCATTCGGTGGGTGACATCAGCGATGCGGACTTGCTGGAGATTGAAATGGCGGCCTGTCCGTCGGCCGGTTCCTGTGGTGCGCAATTTACTGCGAACACGATGGCGACCGTCGCTGAGGCGATTGGTTTGTCGTTGCCCTATTCATGTGGCGCACCAGCGCCTTATGAAATGCGCGACCGGTTTAATTTTGCCGCAGGCGAAAAAGTCATGGAGCTTTTGGCCCGCAATATCCGTCCGCGTGATATCGTGACATTGAAGGCGTTGGAAAACGCCGCCGCTGTTGTTGCGGCCTCCGGTGGCTCAACCAATGGCGCACTGCATTTGCCAGCGATTGCGCATGAGGCGGGCATTAAGTTTGACCTGTTCGATGTTGCCGAAGTGTTTAAGCGCACGCCCTACATCGCCGACCTGAAGCCGGGCGGCAAGTATGTTGCCAAAGACATGTTTGAAGTCGGCGGTATTCCGCTTCTGATGAAGACGCTGCTCGATCATGGATTCCTGCATGGTGATTGCATGACCGTGACCGGTCGCACGATTGCTGAGAACATGAGCAGCGTTCAATGGAACCCGGATCAGGATGTCATTTATTCGGCGGGCAATCCGATTACCAAGACCGGCGGCGTGGTGGGCCTTAGGGGCAATCTGGCGCCAGAGGGCGCGATTGTTAAAGTCGCCGGCATGAAGAACCAGAAGTTCTCCGGCCCGGCACGTTGTTTTGACTCGGAAGAAGAGTGTTACGAGGCCGTTTCCAATAAGCGGTACAAGGAAGGCGAAGTTCTCGTCATCCGCTATGAGGGACCAAAGGGCGGCCCCGGCATGCGCGAAATGCTGTCGACCACTGCCGCGCTCTACGGGCAGGGCATGGGCGACAAGATGGCGCTCATCACGGATGGCCGGTTCTCCGGCGCGACACGCGGGTTCTGTGTGGGCCATGTCGGACCGGAAGCTGCCGTTGGCGGACCGATCGCCTTGGTGCGCGACGGCGACATTATCGATTTGGACGGCGAGGAAGGCACGCTCTCCATCCGCTTGACGGATGAAGAGCTGGCGGCGCGCCGTAAGGAATGGCAACCGCGCGAGACGGATTATACATCCGGTGCGCTTTGGAAATATGCCCAACAGGTGGGTCCGGCGCGCGATGGCGCGTTGACACATCCTGGCGGCGCGAAAGAAAAACATTGCTATGCGGATATTTAAGAGTTCACGGGTTCTGGTTCTTGCTTTGACGTTGGGTTTTTCCAGCGGCGTTGCAACATCTTATGCGTTTGACACGAATGAAGTGTCGACGGAATCAAGCCCGTGGGACCTCTTCAAGTTCGGTTTCAAATCCTACAAGAGCGGACGCAAGGACGAGGCGCTTGAAGCCTATCAATATGCCGCTGAAAAGGGCCATGCGGGTGCGCAGTGGAAATTAGCCCGCATGTACGCCGATGGCGATGGGGTCAAGGAAGACGATTACAAGGCGTTTCAGTTCTTTCAACGCATTGTCGGGCAGGGAATCGATCCCAGTTCGCCGGATGGTTCCTACGTTTCGAATGCTCTGAATGCGATGGCCGGTTATATTCGCCGCGGCATTCCGGGGTCACCCGTAGAGTCGAACCCTGCTGCGGCGCGTGACTATTATGCGCAAGCGGCATGGAGTTTCAGCGATTCCAACGCGCAGTTTGAGCTTGGCCGCATGTATCTCATTGGTGAAGGCGGTAAGGCAGACGTGAAACAGGCGTATAATCTGTTTCGCTTGTCCGCTGAGAAGGGCCATTCCGGCAGCCAGGCAATGTTCGGCAACCTCCTGTTCCAGAATGGCAAACAGGTGCGCGGTTTGGCGATGCTGACCGCTGCCTTGCAACGTTCTGAGGCAAAAGACCGGGAATGGATCTTGGAATTGCAGGAATCAGCTTTTGCCGTCGCGGGTGAAGCAGACCGGCGCACGGCGATCTCTCTGTCGGAGAGTATTTTGCAGGGAAACCAATAGCTTTCCTCGCTATTCTCTCATTTCCACCATCACTGGAACATGATCCGATGGCTTCTCCCAAGCCCTCACATGTTTCTCAATTGACGCGGCAACAAGCTTGTTTGCCGCTTCGGGCGACAGCATCAAATGATCGATGCGGATACCGTTGTTCTTTTGCCAAGCCCCCGCTTGATAGTCCCAGAATGTATAGACTTTGCCGGCGTCGGTCGTCGCACGGACGGCATCGGTGAGACCCAGGGCTTCGAGGCGACGGAAAGCTTGACGGGACTCCGGTTGAAACAGAGCATCGCCTTCCCAGACTTTTGGATTGAAGCAGTCTTTGGGTTCGGCGATCACATTGTAGTCACCGGCGAGAATGAAAGGCTCCTCGAATTCCAAACGCTCTGCCGCGTGAGCGATCAAGCGATCCATCCAGCCGAGTTTATATGGGAATTTCTCCGTGCCGAGCGGATTGCCATTGGGCAGATAGAGACAGC
>JANOYJ010000005.1:0-9618 GCA_031428815.1 Phyllobacterium sp. | reverse complement strand
TTGCCACGCAGCATTTGCGAATAGCCGTAATTGGAAACGATCTGCGCTTGACGGCCGGTAATCTTGAAAAGCTGCTGATAAGCGCGTTCTGCAAAATCAAAACGGCCAAGCTGATCATAGGATGCGGCTAGACCGAGCCATGCTTCAGCATTGTCGCTGCGCAATTCGACCGCTTTTCGGAATTTCTTTTCGGCAAGCCCATAATTGGCTTCGACAAACTGTTCCTTGCCTGCCCTAAGGTCCGAAGCGCTTACATCCGTCTCTACGGGCCCAACCGAAGTGGTCTTCATGGAATCGACGGACTTGCTCTGACAACCCGCCAGAGACAAAACGCCGGCCAATGCCGCGACCGAAAGAAGTTTCATGTGCCTATCCCCTACCCCCGCGCCCATTCTTATGGGTCGTCGAATGGTGGGAAATTAACAGGAAACCTCTAAAAATCAGTGCTATGGCGTAGCTAATGAAGATTAGAAAATTACGTAAAACTCTAACGATGTGCGCTATTCCGCGCCTGAAATCTGCACAATGATCGGGATAACAGCGATCAAGAGCACGACTGGCAAGATGCACATTGTTACTGGAACTGACATTTTTGCCGGAAGCATATGTGCCTTTTCCTCAGCCAATGACATCCGTTTGTGACGCATTTCATCAGAAAACACCCGCAGCGCTGCTGAAAGGCTTGTGCCCAATTCCTTTGACTGCTGCAAGAGCGTAGCAAAAGAGCGCACTTCATCAAGACCAATGCGTTCAGAAAGAGCCTTAAGAGCATCCTCCATTTGCCGCCCGGCACGAAGCTCGATGGTGACCAGCATCAAATTTTCGCTGAGCGAAGGATAGGTTTTTGTGATCTCACGCGACACGCGATCAACAGCGGCTTCCAAGCTCATGCCGGCATCGGCACAGACAATCATCAAATCCATGAAATCGGGAAAGCCGTGCCGATACTCGGTCAGTTTCACCTTGGCCTGCCGTCCCAGCCACAAAGTTGGCAAAAAGTAAGCGAATGCGGCGGAAAATAACACCGTTCCCCAACGACTGGCGACCGACGCTTCTGAAGAAAATAAATTGATCCATGCAAACGCACCGACTGCAAAAATTGCGAGCAACGCAAAGCGGACAACAAAGAAATACCCGACAGCCGAAGGATCCATAAAACCGGCTTGGATCAGCTTCATACGAAGCCGCGCCACTGATTCAGGATCGTTCTTAGCGTAAAAATCCCGTGCTTTGTTAAGCGTTGATTGAGAAACAACGGACTCGGATTTTTTTGGCTCCGGCTGGTTTGGGGCCACCGCAACAGATGGTTTATCGACGCGCAGCCGTCGCTTCAAACCGCTGCGTTCGACCCCTGTGGACACGAGTGACCAAACCAATATGGTCGTTCCCGTAACCACCATTCCGATAACAATTGGTACCGAATGGTCTGGCTTGAAAGATATAAGAACGTCTAAAAATGATTGCATCATCAGAACCTGAAATTTGCCATGCGTACCATGATAAAATTGCCGAGACCGAGCCAAAATGCGCCAAAGCCGAGTAAGTACCACGTCATATTTTTGTCCGTTACGCCTGCGTAAAAGCCGGGCATGAAGACGGTTAAGACCGTGAGCAAACCAACCGGCACGGCCGTCAGAATAATTGCGGACATGCGACCTTCAGCTGAAATGGAGCGAATTTTGCGACGCAGTTTTCCCCGCTCACGAATGACCTGCGACAGGCCGTCAAGAATTTCGCGTAGGTTTCCACCGGTCGTGCTTTGAATGGAAACGGCTGTCACGAACAAAGGCAGGTCTTCGTGTCCAACCCGCTCATGCATTGACGTCAGAGCATTGACCAGATCAGAGCCAAAGGTGATTTCATCGGCCACCAACCCGAATTCTGATCCCACCGGATCCGGCATTTCCCGACCGACCATTGCAAGCGCGATGGGTACGGGATGACCGGCCTTCAAACCCCGCGTGATGAGATCAAGTGCTTCCGGGAGCTGAATCCCAAAAAGCTTGAGCCGCTTCTTGCGCATGCGGCGAAGCGTAACTACGGGTGTGATTAAGACTAGAACGGGAAGCGCGACCAGCGTGGAAAGAAATGAATGTGTGTAATATGCAACAACGCCTGACAACATTATAGCTGCAAGCGAGGTTACCGCCAAAAACTTCGGAATTGCCATAGTCAGACCGGATTGAATTCTCAACGCCCGCAAGAATCTCATTGATATGAATGAGAATTTGGAACCTTCCAAGCCGCGTTCCTTGCGCAGTTGCATAAGCACATCACGCTGGCTGACCTCCTTGACCTTTAGGCGCACGCGCCGATTGATTGCATCCCGCCGGTCATTGTTGCGGGAGAATAGAAGATAGACAGTCTCCGCAATCATGATGCCGCAGATCGCGGCAGCGGCGTAGACGACGTAAATGGCATTGTCTCCGGTAAACATATTTAGACCTTCGGCTTGCCAGGTTCAAAGTAAGCACCGGGAAATTCAATACCCATCGCTTTTAGATGTTCAAGAAACCGCGGGCGAATCCCCGTCGCCTCAAAATGACCTTGGATACTTCCATCAGTGTCCGTACCGGTACGCACGAATTTGAATATTTCCTGCATCTGGATGACATCACCTTCCATGCCGGTGATCTCTGCAACGCTGGTCACTTTGCGCTTGCCGTCAGCAAGGCGTGTCAATTGCACGATAAGGCCGATGGCGCTGGAAATCTGGCTCCGGATAGACTGAACCGTCATCGGCATACCTGTCATGCCCAGCATTTGTTCAAGTCGGGCCACAGAATCGCGCGGTGTGTTAGCATGGATGGTTGCCATTGACCCTTCGTGGCCGGTGTTCATCGCTTGCAACATGTCGAACGCCTCTTCGCCGCGACACTCGCCGAGAATGATCCGGTCCGGCCGCATACGAAGGGCGTTTTTCACCAGATCGCGTTGGCGTAGTTCGCCCTGACCTTCGATGTTGGCGGGGCGCGTTTCCATACGGGCGACATGCGGTTGTTGCAATTGCAGCTCTGCGGCATCTTCAATGGTGATGAGGCGCTCATCGTCAGGAATGAAAGCCGACAAAGCGTTGAGCATTGTCGTTTTGCCCGTACCGGTGCCGCCGGAGATAATTGTCGTGACGCGTCCGTTCACTGCCGCCGCAATGACTTCGGCCATGTTTTGGGTCAGCGCACCGAACTCAACAAGTCTATGAAAGCCGAGTTTGTTCTTGGAAAATTTGCGGATCGACACCAAGGGCCCGTCAACACCAACAGGACGGATGGCCGCATTAAAACGCGATCCATCTTTCATGCGGGCATCGCACATGGGGGAGGATTCATCGATACGGCGACCCACGCCCGCAACAATCTTATTGACGATGCGCAAGAGATGCGCTTCGTCCTTGAAGGGAATTTGCACCGGCACCAATCTGCCGCTGCGCTCAACAAAGCAGTTCTCATGCCCGTTGATAAGAATATCACTGATCGTCGGGTCTTTGAGCAAGGGCTCAAGAGGCCCTAATCCGACCATTTCATCGACAAGATCATCGACAAGCGATTCAAGTTCTGTGACGTTCAGTGCCAAACGCTCGGTTTTGGCGACGTCGACGACAAAACCTTGAATCTCTTTACGCATATCTTCTTGCGGAAGACGCTCCAGCGCGACGAGATTGATCTCTTCGATCAGTTTGCGGTGCAGTCTAACGCGGGCATCCAGCGTGCGATCGTTCATCCGTACATCTTGCGCCGATGCAGGTTCCTGCTTGACTGATTCCACGCGGTTTGAGCGCGGGATTGTCACATGCTTGGCAATGTCCGCCGGTGTTTCGACCGGCCGCGGCGCGTCGGTGGCGGGACCACGGTTTTGGAATGTTGAAAAACGACTGCCCATAATACCAATCCCTCGCTTAACTGGCTTTTTTCAGGAGCGAGCGACCAAAATTTAGGAGGCCCCGTTTTTCTACGACTGTCGCCGGCATTTCATCGGGCAGAATGATCCGCTTCAAGTCGTTGACAACATTAGAGTTTTTATCAAGCGTATGAAGCGGGACACCGCGATCTACAGCCTCGCGCACGAGTTTGTAATTGTTGGAAATGCCGCCAACGAAATGGTCGCCAAGAATTTCCTCGACGTCAGCCTGCCTTATGCCGTTCTCGAACATCCGCTTTTCAAAACGGTTGACGATAACATTCGGCTTTGTTTGCTTGCCCACGGTCGCTTCAATCGCTTTTATAAGCCGCTGAGTGTGACGCAGGCACGGCACGGTCATTTCGGTTACGAGGAAGAGCTTGCTTGAGCCGAGAAGGACGGCCTCTGTCCAAGGGAACCAAGTACGCGGCATATCGATAACGACATTGTCGAAATAGGCCGAGACGAGATCCAACATGCGAATGACGACATCCGCATTGAACGAACGCATTTCCGTCGGTTGCACGGGTGCCGCCAGAACAGACAAGCCGCTTTCATGCTTCGACAACATCACATCCAAAAGACGGCGATCAAGGCGCTCGGGCTGGTTTTCAATTTCTGTAATGTCGAAGCGCGGCTCTAAGTCGAGATACTCCGCACAGACGCCTTGTTGAAAATTCAAATCAACGACGCAGGTCGATGCACCGTGGACGGCGGAATTGTGCAAAAGAAACGCTGTTTCGAGTGCAATCGTCGTGTTGCCCACACCGCCGGAGACGGGCATGAAGGTGAATACTTGCGATTCATTTCCGCCCGCGACATCAGGACCCTTGAGCGCACGGATACACGAGCGAACCAAGTCAGCGGTAGAGATGGGCTTTACAAGGAAATCTGCGACACGCAATTGCATCAAAATACGAACTGCCGCTGCATCAAACTCCTGCGCCACAACGACGACCGGTGCCCCGCCCTCCATACGGCGCATCAAGCGCTGCAAGGATTCAATGTCGTCCAGTTTGCGTGTGTCCATATCGATGATGACGACGCCCTTTTCGACGCCCTGCAGTTCATTGCTCACATCGGTGACGAGCTTGTTCACAGTGACCAGCTCTGTCTTATCGAACGCTGCGAACGCTGATTTGGTCTCTTGCACCAGTTCCTTGTCCATAGAGATAAGAACAATTCGATGGTCAAATTGATTGGCCATGCTTGGCTCCTGTACTATGGGTTACGGGTTGGTGGCGGTGGTCGACGGCGCATCTGCCGCACCTTTAGTGGGGACCCCGCCCCCACGATCAGCCGGAACTGAAAGGTTTGTGTCTTCGACGCCCGCCGGCCAAGGATCAATGATTTGCAAGGCCGAATTTCTCGCAATTGAATCGCCCGCGGTTAGAGTCAGGCCTTCGGTACGAAGGAGATCATCCTGTGCGCAACCAACCAGCAATCCGGCCAGTGTTAGAATTCCTACGATTGAAAGTCGCATGTTGTGTTCCTTACTGAAGATCGAGGAAGTGGCCGGCACTGACATCGGCACGAACAATGCCCGACTTGGCGCGGTTCAAATCCGAAACCTTTATCTCTTCCACATTGGCACCGAAGAGATCGACATTGCTCGGAGGCAAAGTGGAATCGAGTGGTGTCGCCATCTTCTTGGAAGGGTCGACAGGACGCACCAGATGGGGCGTGACGATGATGACGAGGTCCGTCTCGCGGCGTTGATATTTCTTGCTCGAGAACAACGAACCGATGATCGGTGCCTTGCCAATGCCGGGGATGCGTTCGATGCCAACGTCGTTGAATGTCTGCAACAGCCCGGCAATCATAAAGCTCTGGCCGTCGCGAAGATCCACTGACGTCTGGGCACGCCGGACGATAAAACCTGGAACCGAAATATTGCCGACCTTATACGAATTTGTCGTGTCAATCGCCGATACTTCCGGAGCAATGTCCAAGGAGATTAATCCATCCGCCAAAACAGTTGGAGAAAACTCAAGCCCAACACCATATTTTTTGAATTCAATTGTGACGGCACCGGCGCTGCTAGCAACGGGTATTGGAAATTCTCCGCCTGCAAGGAAGCTCGCTTTTTCGCCGGATCGTGCGATGAGGTTCGGCTCGGCCAGACGGCGCGCCAAACCGCGGTCTTCAAGAGCTTGCAAGGTGATATCTATGGAGGCTCCGGGGCCAAGCAGACGGCCGACGATCTGACCTGTCGTCGCTCCAATTGCGGCCGCAGGATCAATCATAGCGTTAACGCCGCCAATTCCTTGAACGAGGTTAGCACTGTATTTGGCCCCCAAATCAATGACCGCCTGCCGGTTAACTTCGACAAAGCGCACGTTGAGCTGAACCTGCTGCGACGAGGTCACTTTGACAGAATCAATGACCTCATTACCCTCGTTAAATTGCTTGGCAATTTTCTTAGCCTTATCGGCTGCTACCTGATCCTTGGCATCACCGGACAGGACAACCTGTCCGTTTGCTGATGTGGCGCGAATGTCAGACTCAGGAATGTTCTGTTGAATCGTCGCATTAAGCTGCGCGGTATCATAGGTTACTTCGACATCGACTGAACCAACCAATTGTTTGTTTTGGTCAAAAAGTGCAATACCGGTCGTGCCGAGTTTGTGGCCGAGCACATAGAAAGATTGGTCGGTGAGCGGCGTGACATTGGCGATTTCCGGATCACCCACGACGATCTCATAGAAATCCTTAGAAAAGTGAACCGTGCGCGGCTTACCCTTGGCAATTTTGATCGTCTTGGTGGTGGTACTGGCGCTGATATGGATAACGGATTCCTGCGCTTTGGCAGCCGCAGTTGTTCCAAGGAACACCGGTGTAACCAAAGTCAGCGACAGCAATGTTCGTCCAGCGATGTTCAACATCTGCTGTGTGAAGTGCGAACCCGTTTCTATTTTCTTCATGCCCCTCATAATCGTTCCCTTTCAAGCCGTCCGTCCCGACGTCATTGATTCCCTTGGTTCGAATTTTTTTCTTCAATTACGGAATATGTCTCAGGCGCATGACCGCGCGTCACGGTCAGAGTGCGGAACTTAGGCCCGTTATCGGGCAGACTCAGAATTGACGATGACGACGTCGGCTGGGCGACCGTCTTCTTGCGGCCATCCAAATCCGAAACCGTATAGGTGGCGGAATCAGTGCCGGCTTGATCGCCTGCCGCACGCAGCAGCAAATAGAGTGTGCCTATTTGCTGAGCGAGTGCGACTTTCTGCGCCTGCGCGGTTGAGACTTCAATCGTCACCGCCTTTGCAACGCCAGGTGTCACTGTGCGCTCATCAAGATTTTGATCCGCCGTCAAAACTTTGATGTCTTCAAGAATTACTTCAGAAGCGTATTCGCCAGCGCTGGGCGATTGACTCTCATTGCTGGATTGCGGCGCGCCATTTTGCTGACGGGTTAAGACAATGTCGACGCGATCACCCGGCGTTACAAACCCGGCGACACCGGAAATATCATCAACACGGATGGTCACGGCGCGTTTGCCGGGTTCCAAAAGATTGGCAAGCGTTGCCCTGCCATCGGCACCTGAAAGTTTACTAGCTAAAACAGGTTCGTTTGGCTCGACGGGCGAAAGCACCAATCGTTTGCCCGATCCGGTCAATTCCGCAATCGATGAGAATGCGCCTTGCGGCAGTGCTTCGGCCGGCCAGTCAATTTCCGTCAGAACCTCTGCATTGAGTTCCATGCCATAGCGCAGCGGAGCTTTTGCGACGACAATCTTCTTGAACCCGACAACTTTCTGTGGAGCGGCTTGCGGCACAGCAGCGATCTGCCCAGCGTCGGCTTTGCCTTTGACAAGGCTATCGGCGACGAAAATGGAAATGCCACCGAAAATGACGGCAAGACCTAACATTGGTACTAGTTTCTTGTTCAACACCGGCCCCCTGATTGCGCGGTTGTTCTTGTTTGGGACAGTTGATAGCAGCGAGTGTTAAATTTCTTCGAAACAAGTCATTGAAATGCATGGCTATTCGCCGGAAGTGGTTACCAATAATTTTATTTTCACTCTCAAAGTTGAATCCATTTTGACAAGAACGTAAATCGAACACCTGTCGCAAAATTTGCCCGTTCATGGCAAAGTGCAGCGCGAATCAATATATTTTCCGGAAGTTTTGCCCAGTGACTGATGAGCCCTTCGATTTGTTCGGTAATTCCGGAGGCGAAAAGCCTGTTCCGATCAGAACAGCCAGTAATTCAGCGCCATCCGCGCCAAAGTCGCAATCGATCAAACCGCAAACGCAGGCTGACAGCTATTCTGCGGCGGATATTATCGTCTTGGAGGGTTTGGAACCCGTCCGCATGCGTCCTGGCATGTATATCGGCGGCACCGACGAGAAGGCGCTGCATCATCTGTTTGCCGAAGTGATCGACAATTCAATGGATGAAGCCGTGGCCGGTCACGCGACCTTCATCGATGTCGAGCTGGATGCTGACGGCTTCCTCACGGTCGGTGACAATGGACGCGGCATTCCGGTCGATCCGCATCCAAAGTTCAAAGACAAGTCTGCGCTCGAAGTCATCATGACGACGCTGCATTCCGGCGGCAAATTTGACTCCAAGGTCTACGAGACCTCCGGCGGACTACATGGTGTCGGCGTTTCCGTGGTCAATGCACTCTCGAGTACACTCGAAGTGGAAGTTGCCCGCGGTAAGCGTCTTTACCGTCAAACCTTTTCGCGTGGCATTCCCCAAAGCGGTTTACAGGAACTTGGCGAGGTTCATAACCGGCGCGGTACCAAGCTACGGTTTCATCCTGACGAGCAGATTTTCGGCAAGGGTGCGAGTTTTGACCCGGCGCGGCTTTATCGGATGGCCCGCTCAAAGGCATATCTATTCGGCGGCGTGGAAATCCGGTGGACCTGCGCTCCCTCCAAACTCACTACAAAAGATGCGCCGCCAGAGAAGGCTGTGTTCCATTTTCCGGGTGGTCTTAAAGACTATCTCGCCGAGAATCTCGGAACCGAATTTCAAGTCACCCGCAGCATGTTTTTCGGCAAGAGCGAAAAACAAGCCGGGCATGGCGCCGTCGAATGGGCGGTGACTTGGTATGGCGGCGACGCTTCGCTCAATTCCTATTGTAATACTATTCCGACGCATGATGGCGGCACGCACGAAGCGGGACTTCGTATTGCGCTTGCCCGTGGCCTAAAGGCCTATGCTGAGCTCACCGGTAACAAACGCGCGTCCATTGTCACAACTGAAGACGTGATGATCTCCTGTGCGGCGATGCTCTCAGTTCATATCCGTGAACCGGAATTCGTCGGTCAGACTAAGGATCGCCTCGCCACAATCGAAGCACAGCGCATCGTGGAAAACGCCTTGCGCGATCCGTTTGACCATTGGCTCGCTGACTCGCCGCAAGATGCGTCGAAACTACTCGATTGGGTGATTGACCGGGCCGATGAGCGCCTGCGTCGTCGGCAAGAAAAGGAAGTCAACCGCAAGTCCGCCGTACGCAAATTGCGGCTTCCGGGGAAACTTGCGGATTGCTCACAAAACGGGGCGGCGGGCGCGGAAATTTTCATTGTCGAAGGCGATTCCGCTGGCGGGTCCGCCAAACAGGCCCGCGACCGGGCGACGCAGGCAATTTTGCCGTTACGCGGTAAAATCTTGAACGTCGCCAGCGCCACGAAGGATAAACTCGCCGCCAATCAGCAAATTACCGATCTCATTCAGGCGCTTGGTTGCGGCACACGTTCAAAA
>JANOYJ010000004.1:0-4585 GCA_031428815.1 Phyllobacterium sp. | reverse complement strand
GGGTGTCGAGCACGAAGGGTCCGAATGAATACGTGTCACCCATGCGCGACCAGACACCGAATTTGGAAGATTTCAGAATTTTTCTACCGGTTTTTTAAGACCATGAAATGCGCAAGTGAAATCATGATGGCACTTGAAAAGGAGACAATCATGACAAAGCTTTTGCTCGCGGCGCTTCTCGTTGCGGTGACCTGCCAATCCGCTCTTGCCTCTGTTGATCTGGTTCAGGTGCCGATCGCCTGTGGGACACTTGAAGAGGTAAGCGATCTCCTCAAACTGAAAATGCACGAGTCCGCGACCCTCGGCAAAGGTGCCAATTCGAAAGGCGAGGATGTTGCGGCACTGTTCTCCGGCTCGGGTCGCTGGGCGTTGGTGACAAGGTTCTCGATAGACCGAGTCTGCGTCGTCGCCTCCGGCCGCAACTGGACGCCGATGGAACGGTCCTCAGCCAACTTGTTTTGACGTGCACTTGTCGGAGGAGAGTTACAGGAAACCCATCATAAAGTCGAACTTGCGAGCTTTTGGAGACTACCGCCCCGCCAGCCGTCTCGGCGTGGTCAAAAACTCCGGCGATAAATATTCGTCCAGCTCTTTTGCCGTCAGCGAAGTCTCTTCCAGCAGCAATTCACGGACCGACCTTCTTTCCGATATCGCCTTCTTGGCGATCTCGGAGCATTTTTCGTAGCCTAATACCGGCAGCAGGACTGTGACAATGCCGACGGCGTTCATGACTTGCTCGGCGCAATGGGCTTCATTGGCGGTGATGCCGACAACGCAGCGTTCGCGCAAGGTGTGGGCGGCGGCGGTGAGGACACGTTGGGATTCGAAAATGGCGTAGCCGATGGTCGGCTCGAACGCGTTAAGCTGGAGCTGGCCGCCTTCGGCGCACATCGAGATGGTGACGTCATAGCCGACCACCAGATAGGCGGCTTGATTTACCACTTCCGGGATGACCGGATTGACCTTGCCCGGCATGATGCTTGATCCCGCCTGCATGGCTGGTAAATTTATCTCGCCGAAACCTGCGCGCGGACCGGAGGACAAGAGGCGCAAATCCGAAGCGATCTTGGAGAGCTTGATCGCAACACGTTTGAGGACGCCGGAAAACATGACAAAGGCGCCGGTGTCGGAGGTTGCCTCGACGAGGTTTTCGGAGCGCACCAGCGCCTCGCCGGTAATCGTTGAAAGCTCGGCAATGGCAAGGTCCGCATAGGCGGGGTCGGCATTGATGCCGGTGCCGATGGCCGTGCCACCGAGCGAGACTTCGCGCACAAGCGTGAGCGCATCGCGCAGCCGATTGACGTCTTCGCGTATGGTGATGGCAAACGCGATGAATTCTTGGCCAAGCGTCATCGGCACCGCGTCTTGCAACTGAGTGCGGCCGACCTTCAGGACATGATTGAACTCCTTGCCCTTGGCTTCAAACGCATCGGACAATTGCGCCAGCGCGTCCATCAAACGGTAGGTGGACAAGAGCGTCGCCACTCTGAGCGCGGTCGGATAGACGTCATTGGTCGATTGCGACATGTTGACATCATTGTTCGGATTAAGCTCGGCATAATCGCCGGGCTTGAAGCCCATATGGCGTAGCGCAAGGTTGGCGATCACTTCATTGGCGTTCATGTTGGTCGACGTTCCCGCGCCGCCTTGGATCGGATCGATGATAAAGGCTAAATGATGCTTGCCCGCGATCAACTCCTTGCAAGCGGCGCGGATGGCGACAGCTTTGACCGAAGGGAGCGAGCCGAGTTTTTCATTGGCATTGGCGGCTGCCCATTTCACTTGGGCGATGGCGCGGATGAGATCGGGATATTTGGCGAGCTTGCGCTCAGAGATTTGGAAGTTTTCCCAAGCCCGATGTGTGTTGACGCCCCAGAGCGCATCGATAGGAATTTCGACGTGTCCGAGGAAGTCCTTTTCAATGCGCATGGCAGTGTTGGTCATTTGTTTCATCCCGTGTTTTTAGTTGTGAAGGTCGAGCGAGAGGCCGAGCGATTGCGGCAGGGGGTTCCAGAATCCGGTTTGCAAGCCGGCCGTCCGTAACATGCGCGCCGCCCACGTGTTGCAGCCGAGGAGAACATTGAAGCCGCCCTTTGCGTCGTAAAAACGGTCGTTTTGGCCGTAGCCTTGGACGTCGAGGGCTGCAGGGAATCGGGAATCGAAGGACTCCGCGATTTTGGAATAGATGGCTTTGGATCCGGGGATAGAAATGGGGATAGATTTGATGTTCGGGAGTGATGGATCAATCTCACCGGCCAGCTCGACATGCAGCACGGAGCGGTCCAGCGTCAAAGCCTTTAGGACCGGCACCAACTTCATGTCGGAAAACGTCGGCGTTTGCGTGTAGAAATCACGACCGCCCCAGCCGAACACGATCCAGCGCAGGCCCGGCGCATTAAGCGGCAAGCCACTTTCGCTAAGGAATCCAAAGATTTGCAAGGTTTCGCTATTGGCCGGAATGGCGATGTCGGTGTGGATCGGGTTGGTGATGACGAGGATTTCAACCGATTTAACGTCGCTATCGCTTTCTGAGAACAGGGGCCTCGGCACCAGCGTTCCCGCGAAAAGTAACACAAGCCCCGCCCCCATCACGAGGCCGAGGACTTTTATGATCCTGCGCATGGTCAGTGAAGAATTTGGCTCAAGAACAGTTTCGTACGTTCATGCTGCGGGTTGGTGAAGAACGCAACTGGTTCATTTTGTTCAACAATTTGCCCACGATCCATAAAAATCACCCGGTTTGCGACTTGGCGGGCGAAGCCCATTTCATGGGTCACACAGACCATGGTCATGCCGTCTTCGGCGAGCGAGACCATGGTTTCCAGCACTTCCTTGATCATTTCAGGGTCAAGCGCCGATGTCGGCTCGTCGAACAACATCACGCGTGGATTCATGCAGAGCGAGCGGGCAATCGCGACGCGCTGTTGCTGACCGCCGGATAGCTGGCCGGGATATTTATTGGCCTGTTCCGGGATTTTGACCTTGGAGAGGAAGTGCATAGCGATTTCCTCGGCCTGCTTCTTCGGCATTTTGCGGACCCAAATCGGGGCGAGCGTGCAGTTCTCGATTATCGTCAGATGCGGGAACAGGTTGAAGTGTTGGAACACCATGCCGACTTCGCGGCGTACTTCGTCTATCTTCTTGAGATCATTGGTCAATTCAATCCCATCGACCATGATCTGCCCTTGTTGATGCTCTTCCAGCCGGTTGATACAGCGGATCATCGTGGACTTGCCGGAACCGGACGGGCCGCACACGACGATGCGCTCGCCTTTGTGAACTGTCAGATTAATGTCCTTTAGAACATGAAACTCGCCATACCATTTATGGACGCCGATCATTTCGACGGCGGGTGCACCACCGGTCTCAGTCACTGGCTTTGCTGCTAAGATGGTCGCCATGATGTTCCCCTATTTTCTGTGACCGGTGTCGAGACGACGCTCGACGAATTGCGAATAGCGCGACATTGAAAAACATATGATCCAGAAGACGAAGGCCGCAAAAATGAGACCCGTCCTTGGCGTTTGAGCCGATACCCAATTGGCATCGGAAAAGTTTTGACGGACAATGCCGAGCAGATCGAACATGCCAATAATGTAGACCAGACTTGTATCCTTCAAAAGGGAGATGAAAGACGAAACAATGTTTGGAATCACCACTTTAAGCGCTTGCGGCAGGACGATCAGACTCATTTTCTGCCAGTAACCAAGGCCGAGCGAATCCGCGCCCTCGTATTGACCTTTGGGAATGGCTTGCAGACCGCCACGAACGATTTCCGCCATATAAGCTGAGGCAAACAGCGCTACACCAATAAGCGCACGGAGCAGTTTGTCGAAGGTCACGCCGGGCGGCAGGAATAGTGGCAGCATAACGCTTGCCATGAAAAGCACCGTTACCAGCGGTACGCCGCGAATAGTTTCGATGAAGATCACCGAGAACATTTTCACAACCGGCATTTTTGACCGCCGTCCAAGCGCAAGGATGATTCCAAGCGGCAACGAGACAGCGATGCCAACAAACGAGATTACGAGGGTGACTAAAAGACCGCCCCACAGTTGGGTTTCCACGTGGGGAAGACCAAAGCCGCCTGCCAAAAGGAAGAAAGCGACAATTGGAAAAACACCAAAGAAAAGAACGGCATTCAACCCCTTGTTCGGAATTTTCGGCATGAGCAGCGGCACAAAGAGAAGGAGAAACAAGATGCCCGTTACCCAAAGCCGCCAATATTCGGACAGGGGATAGCGCCCGAAGAGAAACTGCTTGTACTTCGCGCCGACGAAAGCCCAACAGGCGCCCGACCAGCCGTCGGGACGAAGGCCGCCCTGCTCCGCCGTCGTGCAGAAAGTGCGGTCCGTTCCAGTCCATTGTGCGTCGATAAATAGCCAGCGAACGATTGGCGGGACATACCAGAGCAAAATTGCAGCGGCAATCAGCGTTAAGATGGTGTCGAGTGGTGTCGCGAAAAGATTAGTTCTTGCCCAATAGACGATACCGCTCGTCTTCATCGGTGCCGGAAGCGTCGCCTCTTCTTGCGTTCGCACATAAGCCACCATCTCAGCGCTCCACCAGGGCTACTTTGGCATTG
>JANOYJ010000003.1:0-2416 GCA_031428815.1 Phyllobacterium sp. | reverse complement strand
GGGACATAGCGAACCGTGGACTTGGCAAAGAAGCCGCCGGCGAGGACGAATTGTTGCAGCTCTTCACCAAAATGGTGAAACAGCGCGAAGAATCAGCCGCGATCTATGACAAGGGCGGACGGCCTGAACTGGCGGCCAGGGAGCGTGAAGAAATCGGCTTCATTCAGGCCTACATGCCGCAGCAATTGTCGGATGATGAGACAAAAACTGCCATTGCTGCAATCATCGCTGAGACCGGAGCGGCGTCAATCAAAGACATGGGCAAGGTCATGGCGGAACTGCGCCTGAAATTCTCCGGCCAGATGGATTTTGGCAAAGCGAGCGGCGTCATCAAGGCGCTGCTCAGCTAAAGGACACGCATATGTCGTTTCAAGCCTATCTTGATGCAGTGAAAGCCAAGACTGGATTGACGCCGGAAGGCATTCTCGCTCTCGCCAAAGAGCGCGGCGTTTATGCGCGGGACATGAAAGCGGCGGCGCTGATCAAATTGTTGAAGGATGAGTTTGATCTGGGCCACGGCCATTCCATGTCGATATGGGCGGTGTTCAAATCCAAAGGCTGGGTGAACAGTCCAAAATAACTTCGGGTGATCTTTTGCTGCGATTTATTCCTCCAGCTCGCGGGCTGTCGTCTGCCAAGACGGTCCACAGGACGTTATTCCTCTGAAATTGCGGATTGTGTCTTTCTAACTGCATTTTTTTAGTGATTGACAAAATTAGGGCTGAAAGTTACGCTGACTTGTCAGCGTTTGAAAATCCAATATATGTGATCCTGCTGACTCAATTCAGACGTGCCGTGTTGCAACTCAACAGATCGCTTCGATCAGAGAGACACTGCCATGAGCTATAACCAGCCGACCATTTCCGATATACGCGAAGCTGTCGAAAACCGTGACGCACAAGGTTTGAAAGCGCTTTATTCCGCCGATGCCGTGCTCACAATCATCGACACTATCAATCCTCCGAGCAAGCCCCGGATCATCAAGGGGGCGGCGGACATCGGGGCTTATCTCGAGGATGTCTGCAGCCGCGACATGACGCACACGCTTGACAGTGGTGTGGCAGACGGCACGCACTTGGCCTTCACTGAGGGCTGCCGTTATTCAGATGGCACTCGAGTCATCGCTTTGGCGATGGCAGAACTGGGCCCGGATGGAATCGTGAAACAAACCATCGTACAGGCGTGGGACAGCTGACTGTCGTTACCCTTAACTTGGAAGTTCAGGGAGAATGACGATGAAAAAATGTATGATACTTGCAGCCGGTGCATTCGCACTGAGCCTGTCGGCGGCGCAGCTTTCGTTTGCCGATGATGCCGCCACAATTAAGAATGCCGAATCGGCGGCCCCAACGGCTGTTGGCTCAGGCGCGGCAGTATATGCCGCGCAACCCGACGGCTCCATGAAAACGCTGCGTGAAGGCACAAATGGCTATTGGTGTATGCCAAACGATCCGGCGACGCCGGGCGACGACCCAATGTGCGGAGATGCTAATTCTATGGAATGGGCTATGGCGTGGATGGGAAAAACGCAACCCCCGAAGGGCAAGGTAGGCCTGATATTCATGCTCGCCGGGGGATCGGATGCCAGCAACACCGATCCCTTTGCCACGGCACCGACCGAGTCCAACAACTGGGTGACGACGGGCAAGCATATTATGATCATGAATGCCATGGAAATGATGGCAGGCTATCCGACGGGCGCCAAGCCAGATACCAGCAAGCCTTACGTTATGTGGCACGGAACACCCTACGCACATCTAATGGTTCCGGTGGAATGACGCTTAATCCAGACACAGGGCGGCGGTGCCGCCCTGATATCTATAATTGGGCAACTATTGCGGCAATGTAAGCCGCGAACCTCGCAGGAGCCCGTTTTCTTCCAAAATCGGATAGGCGAGCGAGGCGAGGAGGGCATTGATCTCCTTGAAATCGCGGATCGTGTCGAGATGGATGGATGAGGTTTCAATGCTGAGCGGCGAACCGTCGCGCAGGCGTTCGAAATGATTGCGGCTGGCGAGCTTCTCGGCGTCGCGCAGTTTGTCTTTTTCCATGACCAATTGACAGGCAATGTCCTGATCGCGTGACACAAGCACATTGAACGCGAGGCGGGCATTGGCCAAGACGGTGGCGTGCATCGCTGCCAGTTCCTGCCAACCGGCCTCGGTGAATTCCAGATGCCGGTCGCGCTTCTTCTGGATATGGACCAAAAGATTGCGCGTGATGATGTCGCCGACCTGTTCGAGCTTAACGCAGGCACCGACCAATTCCTGACAGCGCATTGCCTCCGGCTCATTTAGCTTTCGCGTCGTGGCGCGGGCGAGGTAAAGCTTGATCGCGTTGTGGCGGTGGTCGACCTTGTCGTCAAAAGCGGTGAGAATTTCAACATCGCCCTTGGTCTCGGTGCGAAACAGGTCGA
>JANOYJ010000002.1:0-2341 GCA_031428815.1 Phyllobacterium sp. | reverse complement strand
GCCGAACAATGTCTACCGCGCCGTCCTGCGCGTCTTGCGGCCTGCCGAATCGGCCGTCAGACGTCTTGTTATCATCGCCGCGCGTGGGCTGGTTATTTCGCCGCGCCCGGTGCGGGCATTTCTGGAGGGGCTCCCCTTGTTGCCGCGTAGGGACGAAGCGCGAAACGCGTCTTTCTGTCTCATCGATCCGCTCAAGCGTTTCGCACCCGCCACTCCACAAGAGCTTGCCGGACCAATACCGCGCATTAGTATTCCGGGACTTTACGATCCGGTTTTTATCGATCAGCAGGTGTCAACGGCGGAAGAGACTATCAGCGCGGCGCATCTTTGCCGCCGGTTGCTGGCGCTTCGGTATGCGCTGAACGATCTGCCGCGACAGGCGCGGCGGCTGGCCCGCTGGAAGGCGCGGCGCGATCTTGCCCTTCTCGGCCGCAAGGTCGGGCGTTTATCACCTTTTCGACCCGGCAGGCCGCCGGGCCATCAGAAGCGACCGACACATGAGGTCGACGAGGTTCTTCTCGACTGCCATTATTTTGCGCTTGAAGCCTGTAAAACGCTCGATACATCTTGAATTTTTGCTCCAAATTTTTAATCTGTCGCATTGTCCTTTGCTTTTGATGATTCCATCAAAAGCGGAAATGCTCCAGCAGCGATGAGAAAACACGTCTTTGTCCGATTGCGGTTTCAACCCAACCGGCTATGAAACACGCTTAATGAAAGTTTGCCGGCCATGAGCTTTGTCCCCGACCTCTCCACGATTTTACAATTCTCCTTGGCGACGATTATCATCACATTGACGCCCGGACCGGATATGACCCTGTTTGTCGGACGCGCCTTGTCATCGGGTCGTGCGGCGGGGTTTGCTTGCTTTGCGGGGGCGTCAACCGGCATTCTGGTGCATACGACGCTGGTGGCGCTGGGGCTTTCCGCTTTGATTATCGCTGCGCCTGCTGCCTTTCTGGCGTTGAAATTTGCCGGAGCGGCCTATCTGCTCTGGCTCGCCTATAATGCGGTGCGCCATGGTTCGGCCTTTTCGCCCGGCGATGCGAAGGGGCCGGAGCGGACGCTGTTCAAACATTGGGCGACGGGGCTGGGGATTAATCTTCTCAACCCGAAAATCGTCATCTTCTTCATGACTTTCCTGCCGCAATTCGTCTCGGCGGGCGATCCGAACGCATCGGGCAAGCTGTTCTTTCTCGGCCTTCTGTTCATCGTCATTGCCGTCCCGATGACCATTCCAATGATACTTGCGGCGGAGAGCTTCTCAGGGCTGTTGAAGAAAAGCCCGAAGATCACGCGCATTATTGATTATTTGTTTGCGGGAATTTTCTCAGCCTTCGCGGTCAAGATTCTTTTGACGCACGCGAAGTGAGGTCGTCAGCCAAGCGGTCCAGATTGCGCCCGGAAGTGCGCCCCGCAATCAGCCAATAGACCGAACCGCCGACCGCACCGGCAGCCAGAACTGCCATCAGAATACCGGCGCTTGGATTGGCGAGTTGTTCAGAATTGGCGCGGATGATGAGCGCGGAAACAGCAATCGCCATCCCCGAAAGCGCATGAAAAAACCAAGACCGCCGCCCGCCGATTTCAGCAATCGCGACCATCACAATCATCGGGAAAAACGCATAGCGCGCGGCAAACAAAACGACCAGCGGCAAGGCCAGACTCGCGACAAATCCAGCGGGCCATTGCATCTCCGGGTCGCCCTGAACAAACCCGCCCCACGCCAAAAACAACAAAAAAACGCAGGCAATGATGACGGCGAGGATATAGGCGAAGGTGATGACGATGAAGCGGCCCATATGAGAAAGAAGATTACTCATTCCTCACCATGCCCCGCGATCATCATCGCTTCAAACGCGATCCGGTCGACCTTGCGCATCCGTTCGGACTCGCTCTTCAACTGTCCACACGCCGCGAGGATGTCGCGGCCTCTGGGGGTTCGGATCGGGGAGGCGTAGCCGGCTTCATTGATATAGTCGGCAAACTTTTCGATATGCTCCCATGAGGAACATTCATAATCTGTGCCCGGCCATGGATTGAACGGGATGAGATTGATCTTGGCCGGAATGCCCTTCAGGAGGCGCACCAGTTCTTTCGCATCGGTCAGCGAATCATTGACGCCCTTCAGCATTACATATTCAAACGTGATCCTTCTTGCGTTTGTGACGCCGGGATAGGTGCGGCAGGCCTCGAGCAGTTCTTTCAGCGGATATTTCTTGTTGATCGGCACCAGAACGTCGCGCAATTCATCGCGTGTCGCATGCAGCGAAATGGCCAGCATAACGCCGGTCTCCGCGCCGATTGCGCCAATCATCGGCACAACGCCTGAGGTCGACAG
>JANOYJ010000001.1:0-3093 GCA_031428815.1 Phyllobacterium sp. | reverse complement strand
CGTCTGCACCCGATGTAGCAATGACGTCATTCAATATCTCCGACGAATCTCCTTGGCGAAGCGTGAGCTTGCTGCCTAGCGCCGCGAGTGTCGATTGAAGGCGGCCAAGGGAATGATGCAGCCACCAGCTTTGTGCTGCGCCCAAGGGGCGTCTGGCCGGAATTTGCTCCAAGATATAAAGACAAATGACGGGCTTATCGCTTTCGACAGCCTCAATCAGTGCCAGATTGTCAGCGACACGCAGGTCTGAGCGAAACCAGACGATGACTGGTCGCTGTTCTGTGGATGCGTGTGAAGACAAAAGCGTAATCCCGTTTAGCTAATTAAACGAGCATGATACGCTAAAGGTTTCAAACTGGATTGGATCGGATCGCAGAAGAAATGGCTCCCCGGGCCGGATTCGAACCAGCGACCAAGCGATTAACAGTCGCTTGCTCTACCACTGAGCTACCGGGGAACAGCGTCTCTGCGCGGGGTGCCTATACAAAAGCATAACCGGCTTGCCAAGCGCCAAATTGATTTATTCGTATTCGACGTTTTGGTTTGGTCGAGCTGCGATTGCAATACCATTGCCTAACCACCACATTGTCTTCCTCAATAAGGAAACATGACGTGTCGTCTGAGCACCCTACACATTCAACCCCGAAGCCACGCCGGCTTGAGATATTCGGTCGGGGTTTTGATTTACCGCAAGCACGATGGCAGCGGATTGCGCTCGGTATCGCACTGGTATTTTTCGGAATTCTTGGCTTCCTGCCGATTCTCGGGTTTTGGATGATTCCACTGGGGCTTTTCGTTTTATCGTTGGAGTTTGCGTCTGTTCGCCGGCTGCGTCGGCGATTGATCGTGCGTTTTGCCAAACGCAAGGAAAAAGCGACAGAAAACACGCCATGAATAACCTTGCCGCCTTGCAAACCCTCTGTTAACAGGTCCGCGTTATCAGCAGGAAGCGACGAGGGCCTCGTGGCGGAGTGGTTACGCAGAGGACTGCAAATCCTTGCACCCCGGTTCGATTCCGGGCGAGGCCTCCAAACTTCCTGATTGTCAAACTTTGACGGCAAGCCGCACTGATTGGTGGTGGAAGGTGGAAACGATGGGTCTCGATTTTCAAGCGCAGCGCATCAAGATGGTCGATGGTCAATTGCGCACCACTGATGTGACCAGCCACGCGCTTCTTGATGCGTTTCTCGACATACCCCGCGAAAATTTTGTACCTGAATTAAAACGAAATCTTGCTTATCTCGATGCAGATATCGAAATCGCACCGGGCCGGTTCTTGGTCGAAGCATCGCCTTTTGCTAAATTGCTGACACTTGCGGAGATCTTGCCCGGCGATAACGTCTTGGATGTCGGCTGTGGAAGCGGATATTCTTCGGCAATCCTCTCGAAAGTCGCGCACTCTGTTGTTGCGCTCGATTGCGATACGGAATTGTCGGCAAAGACCAGGGCGAATATTGATGGGCTTGGTCTTTTGAATGTCACGGTCGTGACCGGTGACCTTGATAAAGGCTTCGCAAAATCAGGACCTTACGACGTCATAGTCCTGTCTGGTTCAGTTGATAAAGTTCCATCTGCCATGCTCGATCAGTTGAAAGACGGCGGGCGTCTCGTTGCTGTTGAGAGCACGGGGCATCTTGGTGTTGCGCGTCTCTATGTGAAGCGCGGCACGGACGTATCAGGACGCTTCGGGTTTAACGCGACGATCAGATCACTCCCGGGTTTTACAAAAGTCACAGAGTTCGCATTCTAAAGTTTCTCTAATCTGCGCTTTTGGGGTTACCAAAGCGCCACACCAAATCTAATAAAGTATCAATTCATTAGTGGTAAATGATTCACATCTTGCGCTTTGGGCGGTGCAAACCCATTTTTGGATTTTTTGAAGACAGAGAACGATTGAGTCTATTCGTTCTGGGAAAAATATAGAGGGTAGATCACCGTGGTCCGTGGATTTGTGCGTGTGTTGGCATTGTCGAGTGCCATTTCCCTTCTGGCGTTTCCCGCAGCTTTAGCTGAAACAATTCAAGGCGCGCTGGCGAAAGCTTACGAGAATAACTCAAGCCTTAATTCCGCCCGTGCGGGCGTTCGCGTGACGGATGAAGGCGTGGCAATCGCCAAGTCCGGGTACCGGCCAACGATTGCAGGGCAGGCAGGCACATCCTATTCCAGCACTGCGGGAACACAGCTTACCACTGGTTCTTTCGGCGTTACGATTTCGCAAACATTGTTCGATGGATTTCGGACGAAAAACAGCGTTGCGTCGGCTGAAGCTCAGGTTTTGGCGCAACGGGAGAATTTGCGCAACACGGAACAGAACATCCTCTTTAATGCAGCCTCTGCCTATATGGATGTGATTCGGGACCGGCAAATCGCGGCGTTTCGCAAGAAGAACCTTGCATTTCTTGGTGAGCAGGTGCGTGCGGCCAATGCCCGGTTTGAGGTGGGCGAGGGCACAAGGACGGACGTTGCGCAGGCAGATGCCGGGCGGTCGGCTGCGTTGGCGCAGTTCACGGCCTAACTTGGCGTGACGCTGCGCGTTTGCCGCATCGTCCAGCGCTTGGCTGTATGGGTTGTACGCGGTGACGTAGGCACTGCAGTCGACGCGGTGCCGCTTGTGCACGGCCGCAAGTTCCGGACTCGCCTCACCGATCCGCAGGGTGAAGGGCTCGTCTCCATGCACCCGGTACTCGGTCTCCCGATAGGCTTGGATCGTGGCAGCGTCGATGGTCGAATCAAACAAGAAAAAGCCCTCCGCAATGGAAGGGCCGACGCTGCACCCGCTTTGTTGCCCCCGAAGGAGCCCCATTCGCTTTCGCGAACCACCTTGCCCGGGAAGGCAGGTTGGCGTGGGCGTCGGCCCATCTCTGAATGTGTCGCGAGTCTAACCTGCGCGAGCCATGAATCAAAGACCCGCACCGGCCGCCAACGCAGCCGCAAGTAAGGCGAAGTTGACCTTCGCCATGAACCTGCGGCGCAGGCGCTGGAGACCCGGTCATTGAGGGGCCGTCGCCGGGATATGCCGACGCCGCCAGCGTCAGTACAAGACCAACGCCGCCTGCCACTTGGCACGAGTCAGCGCCACGTACAAGAGCATCC